>CAZVKA010000012.1:0-39953 GCA_964627595.1 uncultured Flavobacteriaceae bacterium
AAAGGTAGAAATAAAACCGAATAATTCAAATCTTAAATAATTAATTTTCAGAAGGGTTTATTCTCAAGGCATAATTAAACGCTCTACTCATTATCAAAACAAACTTTATATATGTCTCACAAACCCTACCATGAACTTTGATTGTATATAATAGGTAAACCTGCAAAAAGAATATTAAGTTAACAAAACCATAAATTTTCGGACAATTATCAAATGAATTGAAACTTTTACCTAAAAAAAGTTGTCTGGTTAACATTTAATTATCATTTTTGGCATTGGCTAATTCAAACAAATCTTTAAAAATGAAAACAAAGTTTAGTGGAATACTAACGCTATTACTGGCGTTGGTCGTGCAAATAACATTTGCACAAGAGCGAACAATCACGGGTACGGTAACCGATGACACCGGTATGCCTTTACCAGGTGTAAATGTTCTGGTTAAAGGCACCACCCGAGGTGTTCAAACAGATTTTGATGGGAATTACTCCATCAACGCCGATTTAGGAGAGGTTTTGGTTTTTTCCTATTTAGGTATGAAAACAACAGAATATACAATTGCAGAGAACACTGTTATTGATGTTGTACTACAGCCAGATGCGGCGCAACTTGAAGAAGTAGTGGTAACCGCGGTTGGTATTACCAGAGAAGAAAGAGAACTGGGTTATAATGTTCAAACTGTTTCTTCAGAAACAATTTCTAACCAGCCAAATGCTGATGTTGTAAACTCATTAGCAGCTCAGGCATCAGGGGTACAAATTGTAAGTTCATCAGGTGATGCTGGTGCATCTACGTTTATGACCATTCGAGGTTCTGCTTCCATTACTGGAAACAACCAGCCTCTATTTGTAATCAACGGGATGCCGATCATTTCTGGAGGAGGAAGTAGTGGAGTTGACGGGGTTAACACCTCCAGCCGATCTATTGATATCAACCCTGATGACATTGCGTCTATTTCTGTACTTAAAGGTGGAGCCGCAACTGCTCTTTATGGGGTGCGTGCTGCAAACGGTGCGGTGATCATCACGACAAAATCAGGAAAGAACCTGACGCAGAGAAAAATTGAAGTACATAGCTCTATAACTTTTGACGAAGTTTCTCAACTTCCAGACCGTCAAAAGGAATTTGCACAGGGTTCAGGTGGTGTTTGGATAGGTGGAAATGCTTCTTCATGGGGTCCAAGAATTTCTTCTTTGGAATATGACGGAGATCCGGACTATAAATGGGATCCATTTGGTAGATTAGTACCAGAAGGGGAAGGTAACGGCATGCCTGCTCGTTATTATGACCCATATGAATTTTTCCAAACTGGTGTAACTACAAACAACAGGTTTAGCATCAGTAATGGTAGCGAACAAGGTAATTATTTCTTTTCCCTATCCAATCTTGATCAGGAAGGTATCATTCCAAATGACACCTATGGAAGAACCACTTTAAGATTAAATTCCTCGACCAAGATATCTGATGCCATAAATTTTGGAGCAGATCTTTCTTACACTAATTCCCGAGCAAATAATATTCAAAAAGGATCCAACACCTCTGGAATAATGTTAGGTCTTCTTCGTGCAGCAACGACTTTTGACAATAGCGCCGGTTATGAATTCCCTGACGGAACTCAAAGAAACTACCGTAATGGTGGAGGTTATGACAACCCTTACTGGGTAGCCAATAATATCGCCTTTAAGGAAGACGTAAACCGTTTTACAGGTAGCGTAAACTTAAATGCTGAAGTAAGTGAGTGGTTTAACATCAACTACAACGGAGGGATTGACTGGTACAACAGAAGATATACCGACCAGTTCAAGATTAATTCCCGAGCGAGATCAACAGGTTATTACGCAGAATATCAGGCCTACAGTGGTATCGTAAACTCCGATTTACTGTTCAATTTTGAACATGATTTCAGTGATGATTTCAATGCTAAACTTACTTTAGGTAACAACCTTTACAGCACGTTCACAAAGACTTTGTTTGCTGATGCTACCGGACTGGAGATCCCAAATTTCTACCAACTAAGTAACTCCAGTAACAATGCAACAGCTAGTTCTGAGTCTGAATTCAGAACATCCGCTGTTTTCGCAGATTTACGTCTTGCCTACATGGATATGATCTACCTTGGCTTAACAGGTCGTAATGACTGGGCAACTACTATGCCGGAAGCTAATCAATCAGCGTTCTATCCTTCTGCAAGTTTAGGTTTTGTTTTCACTCAACTTGAAGGGTTAAGAGGAAATTCTATTTTGACCTTTGGTAAGTTAAGAGCTTCTGCAGCAAGAACTGCAAACATTGCTCCTCCATACAACACATCTAACTATTTTTCTGCTATAAACGCGAACAATATCATCACAGATGGATGGACAAACAACCAGGGGGTATATTTCCCATATCAGGGACAAACTGGTTTCCAGGTACAGTCAGGATTGGGTAACCCAGACCTTAAGCACGAAACTCAGGACACCTGGGAAGTTGGTGCTGATCTAAGGTTCCTTAATAACAGATTAGGACTTGATGTTACTTATTTCAAGAATGATAACACCGATCTTTTATTAAGCGTGCCTATTGCAGCTTCATCTGGATTTACTTCAGTCTTCAAGAATGCAGCAAGTATGGAGTCTAAGGGATGGGAGGTCAGCTTGAATGCAGCACCGATCCAAACAGATGATTTCAACTGGAACATTCTTGCCAACTTCACCAAGATTGACAACACAGTTACTGCTTTAGCTGATGGGGTAGACAATGTTTTCCTTGGTGGTTTCACAGTTCCTCAAGTACGTGCTGTAGTAGGAATGGAATACAGAAGTATCTTTGGTTTTGATTGGTATAGAGATGAGCAAGGAAGGGTTTTAATTAATGATGACCCTACAGATGGTTATCGCGACGGATACCCAATGACAGACATGAGAGAAATGGTGCCTATTGGAGACTTTAACCCAGACTGGACTGCAAACATCACCAATACTTTCAGTTATAAAAATGCTGCATTATCCTTTAACATTGACATTAAACAAGGAGGGATGATGTATAACGGTACTGCTTTTGCAATGAATTTCTTTGGAGTTCACGAAAGAACGGCAAACAGAGAAGTTGTGTATACTGAAGAAGGAACAATAGACTTTAGCCAAACCCCGGAAGAGAACATTGTGGTTTTCGATGGTGTTTATGGAAGAGTAGGAGCCGACGGAAATCCTGTTGCGACAAATGTTGAGAACGTTACTCCGGTGGTTCAGGACCAAGCCTGGTTCGAAGGACAGGGAAGTAACTTTGGGGGAGGACCATCTTCTGCCGCCATGGAACCTGCTGATTGGGTAAGACTAAGGACTATTACTCTTTCATATGATTTTGAAGAAATTGTAAAAGGTATAAACAATCTCCAGGTTTATGCAACTGGAAGAAACCTATGGATAAACACTCCATATACAGGAATCGATCCAGAAACGAACCTTGGAGGTGCAACCAACGCACAGGGTATGGATTATTTCAACAACCCGGGATCTAAAGGTTATACCTTGGGTGTTAAATTGACATTTTAATTAAATAAACAAAATAGACATGAAAAATAAATTTTTTAATCTTAAGAGTATAGCATTCATGCTTTCCCTGATGCTGATCTCTTTATCCGGTTGTGATACAGACTGGATTGATGATGATTTAAATACCGATCCTGATTCACCGTCAGACGTCCCAATGAGTCTTATTCTTCCTGGAGTAGAATTGGCTATGGGATACAACCTAATGGGTAATAACTCGGTAAGAACAAATAACATCTGGATGCAGCAGTTTGATGGAGTTTCCCGTCAAGCTTTTACAGAAGCGCGATACCAATTAACTCCAGCCGATGTAAACAACCTGTGGATCTCTACTTACTCTGATATGTTGAGCAACCTTCACATTTTAGTGGAAAAATCAAGATCAGAAGGAAGTGAATCTCCTAACTATACAGGAGTTGGCCAGGTATTACAGGCTACTACTCTTGGAGTGACCACAGACTTGTTTGGTGCGGTGCCTTTCAGCGAAGCCTTCGGTGGAACTGAAGGAAACTTAACTCCGGTCTATGACGAACAACAAGCTGTTTACGACACGATTTTCACCATGCTAGACAATGCAGTTGGTAATCTTGCCGCCAATGAAAATGTATTTGAGGTAGGAGAAGATGACGTAATTTACAGCGGAGATATGTCCAAATGGACTAAAGCAGCAAAGTCTATCAAAGCCAGACATTCATTACAACTTGGAAATGTACTTGGAGACGAAGCGTATACCATGGCACTAGCTGCCGCAGCAGATGGATTTGAATCTAATGCAGATGATTTCCTTGTTCCATTTGAAGAGTCTAATCCAAATCCTTTCTGGCAATTTATGGACCAAAGGGGTGATATCAGAATGGGCTCTACCCTTGTAGATATGCTTACAAGCACCAATGACCCTCGCCTTGAATACTATGTTGAAGAGAATGAGGATGGAGAATTTGTAGGTAGTGAACCTGGTGCTCAAAACGAAGCGGCATCCAATCCTGGACCTGCTATAGCCGGTAAAACAGCTCCTGTAAAAATCATGACCTATTCTGAACTAAAATTTATAGAAGCTGAGGCTCATTTAAGGCTTGGCCAAACTGCTGAAGCTCAAGACGCTTACGAGGAAGCTGTTGAAGCATCTTTGCGAAGAGTAACAGGATCAGTTGACGAAGCTTGGATGGCTGCAAACATTGGGGCAGTTAGCCTTGAGGCTATCCTAACTCAAAAATATATTGACAGCTTTGGAACAAACCAGGCCTATGCAGACTGGAGAAGGACAGGGATTCCTCAATTGGAACTGGCACAAGGTGCGGTAATCAATCAAATTCCAACCAGATTCCCATATGCTCAGAGTGAGCTTGATTACAACAGGGAAAACGTTCCTTCAGTTACCATTACAGATAATGTTTGGTGGGATCAATAATCTAAAAAATAAATCATGAAAAAAATATTAAATAAAATATCACTGTTATTGGTTTTAAGCATAGGAGCCGTTGCGTGCGACTATGACGAAACTAATTTCGATGCACTTACGAACGACTATACAGGTAATACCACCTTTTATTTACAGTTCGCAGATGCTGCTGAATTATTTGAAACATCTTTCGATCCCAATGGTCAACCAGTAGATGTTGAAACTTCTGTTGCAGTCAAACTTGTTGGACCTCCACAAACAGAAGATTTAACCGTGAATTTGACGTTGGATTCATCCTCTGACATTACATCAGATATGTTCGAAATTGGATCAACTTCTCTTGTAATACCTGCGGGAGAGACATCGGCTTCAACACCTTTAACCATCTTCACAGATATGTTACCGGTTGGAGAGACCTCCACTTTAGTTATGAATATTGATGCAGGAGATAACACTGCCACGGCCGGCGATGTACTGAGATACGACGTATTTAGAACAGAACCGTGTATCCCAATTCCCGGAGTTTATATTGTTGAGATGACCGATGCTTATGGTGATGGTTGGCAAACAGTTGGTAATGGCGGTCCCGGAATCACCATTGAGGTAGACGGAGTCGTTATTGACGAGGTAGGTCTATGTTCTCCATATGAGGCAAGCAATTATGAGTGTACAGATGCACTTTCTTCAGGTACTGACACAGTCGTGATCCCGGAAGGTAGCTTGTTTGCGAAATGGACTTTCCCAGGTGATGTTTATGGTGAAATAGGTTACAAGATCTATGACCCTAATGGCGCCCTTGTGGCTTCTGCTAATGCGGGTCAGGCCACAGCAGGTACAATTGATGTACAGGCTTGTGTAAGTAGCGAGGAAGAAGTGGTAGAATAAACCATATTTTCCCTTAAGATAAAAAGGCTGTCCAAACGGGCAGCCTTTTTTCATTTTCACAAATTTCTTTTCATACGCTCTAAACCCTCCTAATTACACACCCTCTTTTAATATTTATAACCACCACTCATTTAAAAGTATATATTTGTATATTCTCTAACATTTATCCATCTTCAAATGGCAAAAAAACTATTAATTACCACCTCCTTGTTGTTAGTACTCATTTCAGCATGCACTAAGGATTCTTTAGATGATACTCCTACTGATGGCTCCAAAAACCCAGAGGTCGTTAAGGAAATTCAGGATCATTTCTTCTTAGTAAATGATGCGGGGAGCAACAGGGTATATGTAATGAATAAATCCAGGGAAAATTTATTTGAATGGCAATTACAATCAGGTATTGGAAATGACTGTGTTTTAATGGACAATGGGAAATTATTGGCCATTCTCCAGGCAGATGACCCCGTAATTGATTTTGGAGGATATGGAGGTAAACTTCAAATCATTAACCCGGATTTTTCGGTGGATTGGGAATATATAATTTCAGATGAAAATAGAATTGCCCACCACGATATTGAAATGTTGCCTAATGGAAATATTCTAGCCATCGTTTGGGATAAAAAAACCACTGAAGAAGCCAAGGAAGCGGGTTTTAAAGAGGATTATCCGGTATACCCTGAAACTCTTGTAGAAATTGATCCAGAAACAAATCAAATAGTTTGGGAATGGAATTCATGGGATCATCTTATTCAAGACCATGACAATACAAGGAAGAATTATGGAGATGTTTCTGCTAATCCATCCAAAATTGACATCAATTACAGCATAGTTCCCAACGGAGACATTATGCATGCCAATGGTCTCGATTACGATCCAGAGACCGATCTCATTTATTTAAGTGTGAATTTTTTCAGTGAAGTGTGGGTAATAGATCACAGCACGACAACTGAAACAGCCAAAACAAGTTCAGGCGGCAATTATAATAAAGGGGGAGATCTGGTTTACAGATTTGGCAACCCAGAAGCCTATAAAAACTCCAAAGGCCAACGATTATTTCACAATAACCATTATCCTAATTTGATCACTGAAAATGGCACTACGAAGATGCTTGTATTCATGAATGGTAATCACATCGAACAGTCAACGGTCTACGAGTTCAATCTGGACCATATTCCTGAATTACAAGAAAATTTAGACAACGAACCACCAGTGTTATGGGAGTTCACACATCCAGATCTCTATTCCCCGAAAGTGTCGGGAGCCGAACTCCTCTCTAATGGAAATATTTTAATTACTATAGGAACCACGGGAATCTGGGAAATAAACAGACAAGGAGATGTTCTTTGGAAATTTGAAGAAGAGAGTTTTTTTTGGAGAACTTATTCTTATCATAAAGATTCAAATGCCATTCGAAATTTAAATATTAAGGATTAACATTTCTTGATTTAGACAATATTGAAAGTATATTTTTAATGCAAAATAAAGAAAACACTAACATCTTCGGAATACGAGCCGTAATCGAAGCCATCCAGAATCAAAAAACCATCGATAAGATCTTTATTCAAAAAGGCCTTAGCGGACATCTTTTCCAGGAGCTTCAGCAGCATCTTTCCGGGGGGGATTATAATATCTCCTACGTACCCATAGAAAAATTAAACAGGCTTGCCAAAGGAAACCATCAGGGCGTTGTGGCCAAGATCTCCCCGGTTGCCTTTGCAGATCTTGAGGAAGTAGTTTCCCGTACCTTAGAAAAAGAGACTACCCCCTTATTCCTTCTTTTAGACCAGATCGATGATGTAAGGAATTTTGGAGCTATAATTCGTACGGCAGAATGTTGCGGAGTGGACGGGATCGTAGTGCAGAAAAAAGGCGGTGCGCCAGTTACAGCAGATACTGTCAAAACCTCAGCCGGGGCTATCTTTAATGTTCCAATTATTAAAGTAGACCATATTAAAGATGCGATCTACTACATGCAGGCTTCGGGAATAAAAGTAGTTGCGGCTTCAGAAAAGACAGACGATCTCCTATATTCCAAAGATCTTTCCCAGCCGGTAGCCCTGGTCATGGGAAATGAAGGGAAAGGCATCTCCCCTTCTGTCCTCAAAATTGTAGATGAGAAAGCAAAACTTCCTTTGCAGGGTAGCATTGGTTCCTTAAATGTATCAGTGGCTTGTGGCGCTTTTCTTTATGAAGTGGTAAGGCAAAGACTTGAGCCCTAGTTAAGCTGTGGAGATTTAGTTGCAGAGAAACCCTATATCGCGTCTTTACTGTTATCCTCTTCTGTCCTTCTATAGTGATAAATATATTGAGGCTCTTCTTCCCCGTCGGGATTGTCAATAAAGTTTCCGTCTTTATCGAAATGTCTCATAAAGGGATCATTTTCCTCGTTATAAGAAGCCATCTCCCATTCATATTTGGGAGGTTTGGCAATATTTTTTTTATAGATAACGGCAAACACCAGTCCTGCTATAAGTCCTGATAAATGTCCTTCCCAGGAGATAGTAGGATCGATAGGAGCAATATACCAAAGTAGCCCCCCGTACAGGAAAACGACAATAAGCGACAAGGCCACAAGGCGGTAATGTTTTGAAAAGATCCCTTTAAAAAAGAGAAAACCTGCAAGTAGGTAAATGATCCCGCTGGCGCCAATATGAAAAGCAGGCCTTCCTATTAACCACGTCAATCCACCCGATAGAAGCAAACCAAAAACCAATACCTTCCAGCTCAATTTCCTGTAGAAATAAAACAAGGAAAGGGAAAGAACAAATAAAGGAATGGTATTATGAAAAAGATGTTTAATATCACTGTGTACAAAAGGGGAGATCAAAATACCGCGTAACCCTTCTGCCGTTCGGGGATATATTCCATAAGGCGTAAAATCAACTCCAAACCTGATCTCAGCCCAAAAGACGATCCAGATCACCAACACAAAGGCTATTGGATAACCCAGTACTCCCGGAGTGAATATGAAAGAATCTTTTTGCTTCACGTTTCTATCTTATTTCAGGTGATGAGGGCAAAAATTTAGCCAATTCCCCCTGTCTTGCCAAAAGCTGATTTTCTGCCTGCATTCTTTTAAAAATAGTCATTTTTAGTGACAACTAGTCAGCCGGTCATTTAACTATCCCCATGTTTTCTTCTCCACGTCAAATTAGTATTTTTACCACATGAACAAACCTTTGGCCGAAAGACTACGCCCCCGCAGTTTAGATGATTACCTGAGCCAGCAACACCTGGTGGGACCTGAAGCTGCCCTGCGGAAACAGATCAAAAACAACATTATTCCCAGTATGATCCTCTGGGGTCCACCGGGTGTTGGGAAAACCACCCTGGCCAATATTATTGCTAATGAATCAGATCGTCCTTTCTTTACTCTAAGTGCCATTAGCAGCGGAGTAAAAGATGTGCGGGAGGTCATTGAAAAAGCCAAAAAAAGCGACGGTCTGTTCACCACCAAAAACCCTATCCTGTTCATTGATGAGATCCATCGTTTCAGTAAATCTCAGCAGGATTCGCTATTAGGAGCTGTGGAAAAAGGCTGGATCACCCTTATAGGTGCTACGACAGAAAATCCAAGCTTCGAAGTCATTCCCGCTTTGCTATCCCGAAGCCAGGTATACGTTCTCAACAGCTTTACGAAAGATGACCTTATCGCTCTTCTGCAACGAGCCATGAAAGAAGATGATATCCTTCAGAAGAAAAAAATAAAGTTAAAGGAGACCGAAGCCCTGCTTAGGCTAAGCGGCGGCGACGCCAGGAAACTTCTGAATATTTTTGAACTCCTCGTTACTTCAGAAGAAACCGATACTGTAACGATCACCAATGACATGGTGCTCAAAAAAGTACAACAAAACACTGTCCTTTACGACAAAACCGGGGAGCAGCACTATGATATTGTTTCAGCTTTTATAAAGTCTATTCGAGGGAGTGATCCTAATGCAGCGGTCTACTGGCTGGCCCGCATGATCGAAGGCGGGGAAGATGTAAAGTTTATCGCACGTAGATTGTTGATATTAGCCAGCGAAGATATTGGCAACGCGAATCCCACTGCGCTCATCATGGCCAACAATACTTTCCAGGCGGTTTCTACTATTGGATATCCTGAATCAAGGATCATTCTTAGCCAGTGCTGTATTTACCTGGCTACTTCGCCTAAAAGCAATGCCTCCTACATGGCTATTAATGAAGCCCAGGCACTGGTGAAGAAAACCGGTGATCTCCCGGTGCCATTGTCCATTCGCAATGCCCCAACAAAACTGATGAAGGATCTTGGTTATGGCGAAGAATACAAGTATGCCCACAGTTATGAAGGGAATTTTGCCTCGGCCGAATTTTTACCCAAGGAGATTTCCGGCACGACCCTTTTCAATCCCGGCAATAATCAGCGGGAACTGGCGCAAAGGGAATTCCTGAAAAAACGCTGGAAGAATAAGTATGGCTATTGATCTTTCCTGTAGATGACCGTAATAACCTGCCCGCTGTTAGCATCGACATATTCGGCTATTAAATTTCCATCTCGGTCAAAATAAGCATTACCGTTTACCGCATTAGAACTATACAAATAATTTTCCCCTCCCCCCGATTTTATGAGCCGGGCAAAAGGTTCTGAATCTCCGGTTTTGAAAAGCTCAAATCCGTCTGTGGTTCTTTTCAGGGTATAGGAGACTGATCCATTTTTATAGGTGCCCGAAAATGCTTTTTCTTCGGAAGATTTTTTATCAACTCTAAGCTCTTCTCTTTCTTCTGAAGTAATAACAGGATCCACAATAACTTCAGCCGGGACAGAAGCTGCTTCGGAAGTATCAGCGTACTTTTCTCTTTCTTCCGCAGAAACAACAGGATCTATTACCACTTCTCCCGTAAATGTATGCTGGAGTGCTTCAATAGATCCAAAAGCCTTCCGAAGCGCTTCGTGATAAGCTGTTTTGTAATCTTTCTCACGGCTCAAGCCGGTCTGCGAAGTAAGTACAACCTCCTTATTGCAATTTTCCAGGGTGACATATAACTTAGTAGTAAACAAACCGGAATCGTTGTGTACATTGGCGTAAAGAATATCACAAGGGTTCACTCCCTGAGGATTCTTTTCTTTGTATAATGCTGTAAAACCGAATTTATCAAACAAAAACGCAGTGAGAGCATTCAACTGGTATTGGTTTTCCTCTTTCAGAAAATCGAATTTTTCGGGAACACGCACATACTGGTATTTATCCAACTGCTGTCCTGCCACAGAAAGTACGAATCCCAATAAAAAAACTGTTGTGAAAATTAACTTTTTCATCCCCTGTCAAAAATAAACTGGAATCCTGCCTGTATGGAGGCATTTCTCGCCTTTGCCAGGTTAGGGTAATCCAGAAGGTTATCTGCAGCAAGATAAAGATTAAAATTTGAAATTCTACCCGATATCAGTAGTCCTATGTTGGAAAATGAAAAAGAATCTGCCGTATAAGTCACCTTTCCGAAGAAATTTTTAGAGATCTTTTTGTCATAAGAAACAGTAGCGGCATGCACCAGGCTTCGTGGTCGCTTCATTGTAAAGAGTTGAAATCCGAGGTGATTCCTGTACCGCCGTCTCTTCATTGGCTCCCTGCAATTACAAGGCTCCAACTCCTCTCCAAATCCATAATCTATGGAGGCATTGAGCTTCACCGGCCTGGTACTCATATAGGGCTCACTTAACTGTTCCTCATGAAAATATTCCCCTAATTCGCCGCTATCAGGATGATCTGGGTCCAACTCGCTCTCAGGACGGTTACCTGTATCAAGATCTCCGTAATATCTGAATGTTCTAACATCCTCAGAATGCCTTAGCATTCCCAGGTCAAGCAGGCTTCCGGTTAGGCGGTATTGATCGCTTAAAAAATAAGTAAATCCAACATCTAACCCCGCCCCCATATTCCCCCCAAGAAAAGCCTGACTCCTGAAATGGGAAAAGAGCTCTTCATTGGTCATTTTTTCGGAGTCCAGGAATGGACCCAGTCCGGCAGTTTTAAGAAGGATGTCCACCTTGCGCAGTCTGGGACGCGAAACACCGTCACCCACAGAACTTCCATGGGTGAAAAAATCACCATTATTATCAATGCTTCTCACATTGAAAATTCCGGAATAAAGTTTGGCTCTCACCCCAATATTGAGATTTTCATTGAGGTAATGACTAAATCCAAAATGAAAAACATTAAGAACCTCCCCGGTAAATGCAAGATCACTCAGGTGGAAATTCTTCTGATTCTCATTCCCTTCCCATGCCAGTACGGCTAAATCTTTAGGAAAGTAAGCAAAAACATCTGTCTCCTGGTATATCCCGGCAGAAAAATAATTACGCTTCCTGTCGCGCCAGCCAAGGAATAACAGTTCCACCTGATCTCTGACGGTGAAAAAATCACGGTCTGTCATCCCAGCCAGTGACTTGCTTATCTTATCATTTACTGTTCCTTCTCCTGTACCAAAAATATCATACATACTAACACCAGATGAGCCTGCCGAAAATGAGATATGGGAAAGAAATGGAACCCCCGCATGCATGTCAAATCGCGTTTCTGCGCCGGGATTAGACATCAGGTTTTGCGGCAGGGAATTGACATTGTACAGCAACTGTTTATTTTGTGCAACAGCAAACTTTCCTAAGAGGAAGAATAAAATCAGGAAAAGTAATCTCATTAAAATTGAAATCGGTAAGCAGCAGTTGATTTTAGTTGCAGTACACCTTCCAGGGTGCCGGGACCTGGTTGCATCTCCAGCTCCACTTTTACCTTCGTGGCCTGATTGAGCATTTCCAGCTCCTTACCGCCAAAGGTATAAGTGAACATAAGTTTTTCAGGATTTTCTTTAGTGCCGGGAGGTATTTCAAAAACGATCTCCTGTTTAACCCTGTTCTTATCGTTAAGGAAACGAATTGTGCCATTAAAGGTTCTGGGCAAAGAGTTAAAATATTCAAAAATTAGGTCAACCTGCGTCACGCTCTCCTTTAGGTCATTTGTCACCACCTCAAAAGGAACGGTTTTGTCCATTTTGACCGGCACCCCGGGATCATAATTATTGGAAAGATCAGCTTCCAGGCTAAGATCAATAAGATCGATCACTGCTGTGGGCTTTAGCTGGATCTCCTCCACCTGGTCCAGATCAATGTCTTTTACACATCCCCAAAAGCTCGAAAAAAGCAAAAACAGCAAGAAGAATTTTAACAGGGCTTTAAGATTTTTCATAGTGCAAATCTACGATCTTAAACCAAATCAAAAGAAAATTTTAACTAAAAATACTCAGCTAATTCTTTCATTTCCAGCACCTGATGAAGCTCCCCAGAATACTCCTGTTTATAGTAGTTGTATAAGATAGCAGGCATCCCAAAATCCCGGGCACCTAAAATATCAGCCTCAAAATTATCACCGATCATGATACTTCCCTCAACTTTTGCAGCTGCTTTTTGAAGGGCTACCGCAAATATCTGGGGATGCGGTTTTTTCACGCCAACATCTTCTGATGTGGTTATCGATTGGAAGTATTTCATGATCCCGGAACTCTCCATCTTTTTATGCTGCACCTCCCGAAAGCCATTAGTAATAATATGGAGTTTATAGTTGGGGTACAGGTATTCTAACAACTCAACAGTTCCCTCCAGCAGGTGGTTATGATTTGGCAAATGGTCAATATAATCAATGGAAAGTTGATTGATCTGCTCATCTGTAACATTGATCCTGAGCTCATCAAAAGCATCCTTTAATCTCCCGTATCTCAGATCGGCCTTAGTGACCCTGTTCTCGCGATACAACTTCCAGTAATTCATATTTATAGGCGAATAAGCTTGTAAGAAGCTTTCCAGTTCCACCGCAATTTTATTCTTTTCAAAAATGGAAGTGAAGGCAAGCCCCGAGTTTTTATCGAAATCCCAGAGGGTGTGGTCCAGGTCGAAAAATATATGTTGAATGTTAGGAAATTTCATTGACTGTTTTTAAAATATTTCGGTTTCTTTTAGCATTGGCATATTCAGAAAAATCTTTATTAGAAAAGACCGAGATCAATTTTCCTTCCACAAGTTTAATCTGCCGTTTAATTTCCAATACTTTATATTCAATTTCGGTTTCCTTCAGTTTATGCATTGCCTGTACATTGATAACATATGGATGTACCAGTAAAGGAGTGGTAATTTCAAAGTTAATATCATAGAACAAAAAAGGCGTGCAGGTACTGGCGCGAAATCCAAGAGCTTCAGGATATCCCATTGAAAAGTCATTATTGAATTCCAGTTCAACCATATGATTATAAGTGTCGGGCAATAACAGGTTATAACTATTATTCAGGGCACTTACTACAGGCCGTTTCAAGATACTCTCCAGCCTCGCTTTCTCCTCCTTAAGCACACTGAACTTTTGATTCCCATAGAATCCAGGCTGTAATCCCACTTCAGCATAATCTGCAACAGACTTGATCAAACTTTGAAAATCAAGCCGGTTATGGTTGATATTCCTGTCATGAGTAGAAAAATCACTCACCTGGAACATGAATTTAAGCGGGAAACGGTGTTTTTTAAACAACCTGATGATCCTGTCAAAAATATCATAAGGGTCACGCTTAAGTTTAACCATTACCTGGATCCTGTGTAACACATATTTAGGGTTCAACTGGATCACGTCTTCAATAAATCCCAATAATGTCCTAACCACTCCTTTCTTTTTATATCGAAATGCTTCGGTTACTGAAACAATATTATCTGTGGAGTATGTCTTTTTCGGAAATTCAAAGTCAGGAAACTTGTTTTTCAGCACCTCCTTAAATTTATGGGCCCAAATATCAATTACCGGTCTTTCCAGGAACCCCTGCTGAAAGGCAAGACTTTCAGAAGCAGGAAACCTACCCTCCTTGTCTTTAACATGAGGAAGATATTCTTCATAACGGCTCAGCAAGTAAAAAGAGGCCGCGAAAATATCGAACGGGATAGAGCTGTTTTCTGAAACCGCAAAAAAACAGGGCACATCATCCCATTCCTGCACTTTCACCTCCAGGTCACTCATTCCCTGCTCCAGCAAGAGGTCTACATTCTGGATAAAGATCTCATTGGCAAGACTTTGTTTCCCATAAGAGATCTTCATGCCCTCATGCGCCACGAACTCTTCGATCTTTGAGGTAAAACCTACCTGCACCCCAAGAATGCGAGTGCAAATATGTTTGAATACATAGGTGATCCTTGGAGTGATCTTTTGGGTATAAACTAATAGCATATGGGCAGCAAATTACAGCAATCCTTCATCGGCAAAGCTAAAATAGGATTTCTCGGTCACAATTACATGGTCAAGTACTTTGATATCCAGGCTCTCCCCCGCAGTTTTTAATTTTTGAGTGAGTTGTTTGTCTGAATTGCTTGGATTAAGATTACCAGAAGGATGATTATGAGCAAGAATAATAGAAGTTGCCCCCAGCTCCAGTGCTCTTTTAAGAGCCAATCGTACATCGACCAAAGTACCCGTTATTCCTCCTTTACTCAGTTGAAACCTGTCCATGACCTTATTGGAATTATTCAGATAAATGATCCAAAATTCCTCGTGAGGAAGATCCCCTATGACCGGCTGCATCAATTCAAAAACCGATGTACTTGAAGTTACTTTCTTCTTCTCAAGTGCATCTTCTGAACGTCTTCTTCGACCTAGTTCAAGAGCTGCAATGATTGTAAGAGCCTTAGCTTCTCCAATCCCTTTAAACTCTATCAACTGCTGAAGGGAAAGCTTCCCCAGTTCATTAAGGCTATGGCCGGTCCTGGCAAGAACCTTCTTACAGAGATCAACGGCACTTTCATTTTTGCTTCCCGAGCCAATAAGAATGGCTAACAGCTCAGCATCACTCAAGGAACTTCGACCCTTTTGCAACAATTTCTCACGGGGACGATCATCCTGTGCCCAGTGCTTTATTGTAAACGAGGTACGTTCTTCCTTCTCCATAGCTCTTTTATTTAAAGATACTCATTTGAACGCATGCGAATGAATCTATTTCACCCACTTTTTTACTTCCTCAAAATCCAGCCCGCCGTAATTCCCGCTACTCATAAGCAGTAAAGCAGTCTGGTCAAGATTCTGAACCTTCAGAAACTTCTGAAAGTCCTGAGCATTGGTAAAAATATTCAGGTCTTTCCGTCGAAAAGCCTCAAAGATCTGCTCAGATGAAATGGAAGCTAATTTTTTGTTTTCAACTGCTTCCGGAGAGAAGTAAACGGCCGCGACATCGGCAGTATCTAATGCGCTTTGATACTGTTTCAGAAATTCAGAATTTAAACTGCTATAGGTATGCAGTTCCAGGCAGGCGATCAATTTCTTGCCGTCGTATTGCTCCTTTACAGCCTTTGTAGTAGCTTCTACCTTAGATGGGCTGTGGGCGAAATCTTTAAAGATGACCGTGTTTTGAGATTCTGCAATCTTCTCAAGCCTCTTTGAAGCTCCTGAGAAGGTTGCAATAGCCTCATAAAAATCTTCTTCATCTATTCCCATGTGCTGACAGATCCATTTTGCTCCTGCAAGATTTTCCAGGTTATGCTTTCCAAAAATCTCTACAGGCATATCACCCTCAGGAGTTTCCAGCATCGTCACCTCATTTTCCACGGAATATGCAGGTACTTTATAAGGATGCTTTCTTATAGTGTTCCTGGTTTCTTCAGCCAAAACCTTCAGATGTTCATCTTCCGCATTATATACCAGGATACCACCTTTCACGATAGAATCAATAAATATTCTGAACTGGTCCAGATAATTTTCAAAAGTGGGAAAAACATTGATGTGATCCCAGGCGATACCGCTAATAAGCGCAATATTAGGTTTGTATAGGTGGAATTTTGGGCGACGATCAATAGCAGAAGAAAGATACTCATCCCCCTCCAGGACAATAAAATCGTTTTCTTCTGTGAGATGCACCATGGTTTCGAAACCTTCCAATTGGGCACCCACCATATAATCCACTTCCTTGTGGTGATAATTAAGAACGTGTAGGATCATTGAGGTAATAGTGGTCTTGCCGTGGGATCCCCCTATTACTACCCGTGTTTTTTCTTTAGCTTGTTCGTAAATGAACTCAGGATAAGAAAAGATCTGCAGGTCAATTTCTCTGGCTTTTTGAAGCTCCGGGTTATCTTCTCGGGCGTGCATTCCAAGGATGACCGCATCAATATCTGAGGTGATCTTTTCCGGAAACCAGCCATGATCTTCGGGTAATAACCCTTTATTCGCCAGGCGGGAGCGGGAAGGCTCATAGATCATATCATCGCTTCCAGTGACATGATTTCCTTTATGATGAAGAGCAAGGGCCAGGTTGTGCATAGCGCTTCCTCCAATCGCAATAAAATGTATGCGCATTATATTCTTTTGGCGTAAAGATACTTTAATGCAGGCAAGTAAAAAAAGAAGAAATTTCTATCCAAAAAGGGATAATAGAAACCCTACTGATGGAATCCATGGCAATTTTAACTAAAATTTTGTAAAATAATTCCTCACAATATTTTATTAATGAAAAATTTGTACTTTTAACCCTCCCTACTTCAGTGAAATAGCAGCACAATGAGAAAGAACAACGTAAAATCTGACTTAACAGGAGATTAAGGCTTTTTTTTCATCTTTGCCATATATTTGAATCCAAAAAATGACCCAAACTTAACAATTAGAGCCTATGCGAAATTTTACTCTAAGGAAGAACGGAATTTCACTTTTCCTTTTTGCCTTTATTCTTTTCAGCGGAACCTACTCATATGGACAGACCTGTCCTACAGTAGATGACCAGAACCCTGCCACTACAGGAAACCAACAGTATTTCTGTGACTCCGAGATCCCGGAGGTCCAGGACCTAAGTGCTACAGGCACTGACGTGGTATGGTATACAGATCAAAACTCAAGCACTCCTGTGCCACCAACCCAGTTGCTGGCAGACGGCACTATCTATTATGCCGGAACCAGCGCAGGAAATTGTGCAGGCTCCAGGGAAACAGTAACAGTGACCATTTACAGTCAACCAGACATTCTGGGAATTAAAGAAACCACAAACAGGCAATCTCTTTCTACCCTGGCCTTTTGCGTGGCCGATATTAATAATCCCGAGATCTTCTTAAGCGACATTAGAACCAGCGCAGATGACAGTAATAGCATACAATGGTATGATAGCCAATTTGGAGGCAATATTTTACCTGCCAATACCGAATTGGTGAACGGAACTACTTATTGGGTAGACCAGGAAAATCCTTTCGGGACCTGCCGAACTAACCGTCGTAGTGTAAAGATCGAACTAAATAGCGAACCGGCTCCGACAGGGGAAAGCCCGCAAACTTTTTGTGCAGCGAACAATCCTACACTTTCAGACATCGTTACCAATAGCGCAAATGTACGCTATTTCGTTTCTGCCACTTCAGTAACCGAATTAAGCCCTTCTACTCCTTTAGAAGACGGTAAAACATACTATTTAGCTGCAGTAGGTACAGAATGTGTGAGTGTAGACAGATTACCCGTAACTGTTACTGTTACTACTTTAACTACTGTAACAGAGAGACAGGGATTTTGTGATACCGAAAATGCTACTATAGAGCTCTTAACTCCAACCGGTGGTACCTGGTATGCAGATGATACCTTTTCCACTCCATTAGATGCCTCACTTGCTTTGGAACACGGAGAAGATTATTACCTCGAAATCGAGGAAGGCTCCTGTACCACAACACGCGTGGTTGCCGATATATACCCTGCTCCAAACGCAGGTACAGAATCAATGGCAACTTTTTGTTCCAACGAACCTGCAATTAACCTTTTCACTTATATAGAAGGCAATCCAGACCAGGCTGGAACTTTTGAACCGGCCCTGGAAAACAATATGTTCAACCCTGCAAATTACGAGCCTGGGGAAATTGAATTTACCTATACCGTTGAAGGCAATGATTTTTGTGAAGATGCAGTAAATACCATTACAGTAACTGTAGTTGAAGCCCCTGATGCCGGTGATGATGTTGCCGATACATATTGTTCTTCAGATTTTGCTGATGGAGATGCCCTTTTAGCTGAATTTAATTCTTTCCTTGAAGGTAGAGATGATACAGGAAGCTTCAATCCTACACTGGAAAGCCTGAGAGATGATTATAACAACAACCCTGCAGGTGTTTACACAACTGTTTATACCATAACTGATGCAGACACCGGATGCACTGACTCAGCGACATTTGAGATCACCGTAAATCAAAGTCCTAATGCCGGAACAAGCACTACAGTGCAATTAATCGAAGGAGATACAAACATTATCAACCTGTTTAACGAATTAGGAGGAACACCTGACGCAGGAGGAACCTGGACTACTGAAGACGGTACTGTAGTAACAGGAAGTTTTGATCCAGCTGTTGATACTGCTCCCGAAACGTATACCTATACCGTGACAGCTAATGGCTGTACCACAACTGCTACGGTTTTTGTAGCCGAAGCATGCCCAATCGTTTCTGATACTACTCCGGAATTCTGCGAAGTTATTGATGACGGTACAGGAGAGGACTTTCCAAGAGTTCGAGATCTTTTACCGGCTCATGCTGTTTGGTATACTTCTATGGATCCAGAAGATGACACTGTAATTGACCCAGATACAGAGCTGGAAGATGGTGCCGTTTATTATGCAGGAAATGCTAGCGGAACCTGTACTGCGAGAACTGCGGTAACAGTTACCATCGTTGACGCTCCTAATGCAGGTATCGACACACAGATAACCGTTTGCGCTGACGATTCGCCATTCGATCTTAGCACCAGGCTGGATCCATCAATCCTCGGTGAGGCTGACTTAAACGGAACTTTTACCCCGGCCTTGGCAAGTAACGGAACCATGTTTGACCCTGCAGTAGATGTTTCAGGCACGTATACCTATACTGTGCTTTCCACCACTTCTTGTCCAGATGCAACGGCAGATATCATTGTGACTGTCGAAACAAATCCTGATGCACCTACTACAACACCTGTTACAGGTTGTGTTGCAACCGGTCTCACTGTTGCAGATATTCCTGCCACAGCAGATACAGGAAATAGCATTCAGTGGTACACAGATGCCGCGTTGACCGCTCCGGCCACAGCTACAGATATCCTGGCAACAGGCACTTATTATGCAACTCAGGTAAGCCCTGCAGGATGTGAATCTGCCGCAACTTCTACAGACGTTGTCATTAACGACGCTCCTACCCCAACTCTTGTTCAGGGAGGAAACCAGTTCTGTATGATCGACCAACCAACTCTTGCTAACATCTCGCTTAATGAGTCTAATGCCACCTGGTATGATGCTGCTACAGGCGGAAATGCCTTAAATCCTGAAACCCGTTTACAGGACGGGGTTACCTATTATGCTTCTTTAACTGACACAGCTTCAGGATGTGAAAGCTCTCAAAGACTTCCGGTAACGGCAGAGATTGAAAGATGTCCTTTGCCAATCCCTGAAGCCTTTAGTCCAAATGGTGATGGAATCAATGATAGGTTTGTAGTGGATTTCTTAGCAGAGCAATATCCTAATTTCACTATAGAGATCTTTAACCGTTGGGGCCAAAAAGTCTTCAAAGGAAACGCCTCAAATGGCATGTGGGATGGAACTTCCTCAGAAGGTTCACTTGGCAGCGATGTGGTACCGGTAGGAGTTTATTTCTACGTAATCGAGTACAACGATGGAGATACTGCCCCGACTCAAGGAAGATTGTATTTAAGCAGATAATTAGAAAACATTGAATTATATGAGAAATTCTATTATAAAATTTTTATTCATTGTTAGCATTACCCTTCTTTCCATAGAGGGTAATGCTCAACAAGACCCGCATTTCACCCAGTACATGTATAACATGGGGGTGATAAACCCTGCGTATGCTTTAGACCAGGAAGGTCTTTTGAGAACGGGTGGTATATACCGCAATCAGTGGACAGGACTCGAAGGAGGACCTGAAACTGTCTCTGTTTTCGCCCAAACAGCCCTTGCTAAAAGAGTAGAAGTTGGAGTAAACATCCTTCATGATGAGATCGGGGATATTGTTAGGGAAAGTCATCTTTCTGCTAATTTTGCCTATGTCCTTCCGGTTTCAGAGACTTCTAAACTTTCCCTTGGAATCAAAGGAGGGGTTAATTTCTTTAATGCAGATTTGGCAGGATTAAGAACCCCAGAGGAAGGAACTGACCCTGCAATGCAGAATATCAGTGAAACCTTCCCTAACTTTGGAGTTGGCGCCTACTGGTTTGGAGAAAACTATTATGTGGGACTTTCTGCCCCCAACCTACTTACTTCCAAACATATTGAGAATGCTGAAGGACGTGCAGGATTGGGAGAAGAAAACATCCACTACTTTCTTACCGGGGGGTACGTTTTTGACCTCAACCAGGATCTTAAATTCAAACCTGCCTTTATGGTTCGAGGTGTTCAGGATGCACCCTTGTCTGTTGACGTAACAGCCAACTTCCTCCTTTATGAACGCTTTGAAGCAGGTGCTGCTTACAGGATTGGTGATGCAGTGAGTGGACTCGTCAATTTTAGGGTAACTCCGGAAATTCGTATAGGTTATTCATATGATTACACCACCTCCAATCTTGGAAATTACAACAATGGAACCCATGAGATCATGTTCCTTTTTGACCTAAATGTTCTATCAAGAGGATATGACAAATCTCCAAGATTCTTCTAAAACATGAAATTTATGAGAAAAATATACACTACCCTTTTAGCCACAGTATTCTGCTTCTCGGCATTTGCACAGAATGTAAGTGTAAGCAAAGCAGACAAACTGTTTAAAGAAAGAGCTTATATGGATGCTGCAGAAATGTACAGGCTAATTTCCAACAAGGACCAGCATGTACTGCAAAATCTTGCGGATTCATACTTCTACACTCATCGCATGATGAGTGCCGAAGGTAACTACAGAGAACTTTTTAACCGCTACGACGGAAACATAGCTCCAGAATACCGTTTTAGGTATGGCCATGCCCTTAGAGCAATGGGAAAAAACATGGAAGCAGACCAGGTCTTGAGCGAGTATTACAATGAGGAAATAAATCTTAGCAAACTCGCTGAAGAACTTGATACTATAGCTCCACATACTTTCAGGATCCAGGAACTGGCCCAAAACAGTTCTGCATCAGATTTTGGAGTAGCTTATTACGGAGATAAAGTAGTTTTCGCATCTAGCCGCAACAGCAGCCGCCCTGTATACCTGTGGAACAAGAAGCCCTACCTTGACCTGTATTCTGCAGATATGTCTGCTGATGGGGAATTGAGCAACGTACAGCTTTTATCTGGAAATGTTAATACTGACACGCATGAAAGCTCAGCTACCTTTAATGCAGACGGCACAGTGATGTTCTTTAACAGAACAAATTCAGAAAGGGTAAAAGCAGAAGGTGAAAATTTAAAAGTGGCTCATATAAGTATTTTTAGAGCAGAACTGGTCAATGGAGAATGGACTAATATCCGGAGAGTACCTTTTGCCAGTGACAACTATTCAACAGAGCATCCTACGCTTAGCCCAGACGGTTCAAAATTATATTTTGCCAGTGATATGCCCGGGTCTCTTGGATCTTTTGACATTTATGTAGTAGATGTAAATGAAGATGGATCTTTTGGAGAACCCCAAAACCTCGGACCAAATATCAATTCCGTCCACAGGGAACAGTTTCCTTTCATTAGTAGCGAAGATGTGCTTTATTTCTCCTCAAACGGAAGATCGGGTTTTGGAAATCTGGATATCTTTCGAAGTGAATTGAAAAACGGCGGTTTTGAAGAAGCACAAAATCTTGGCCCAACGGTTAACAGCGGAAATGATGATTTCGCCTTTGTGATCAAACCGGGAGAAGATAAAGGTCATTTCACCTCTGTCAACAATGGAACAGAAAGCCTCTACTCTTTTGTAAGGGAAGAAAACACGCTTCCTGAACCGGTAGTCCCTAAAGAACTTACTGAAGAAAACGAAGTAACGGGAGCTCAGCAGCTTCGTGATGTTTCCAACATTCATTTTGACTTTGACAAATCTGAAATTTTGCCGCAGGCAGAAGTTGTTTTAGACAGGGTTGTGAAGATCATGAAAGATTACCCAAGACTGGAAATCGAGATTGGATCACATTCTGATGCTCGTGGAACAGATCAGTATAACATGGATCTTTCAGAAAGACGTGCGGCAGCGACGCTTGAGTATATTGTAAGTAAAGGCATAGAACGAAACAGGATAACTTCCAAGGGTTATGGAGAATCAATGCCTTTAAATGATTGTACTGAGCCAAACATGTGTACTGAAGAGCAATATGCTAAAAACCGAAGAAGTGAATTCAAAGTGATGAATTAATTTTTTTCAAACTAACCAACCAATGAAAAGCCCTGAGAGATCAGGGCTTTTTTTATATTTTCAAAAAATAAGTTCCGAAATTACTTTTTCGGCGGGTATCCTGCCAAAGCTTTTTGAACGATCTGGTCAAACCGCTTCTGTCGCGAAGAAGGATCGGCATTGAGGTCAAAAGGACTCTCCACTACCGCCTGCCACACCAGGGCATCGGTCCTGGCATCTATTAAGTCAAAGGTAAGCCGTAGATAAGTTTGCGGCCCTCCAAGAGGAATTCCGCCACTTACCCCTACTCCCACATTACGGCCAGTACCACCAACGCCAACCCCTAACCGGCTATCACTTTGCTGCCTGTATTCTTCGGAATAAATATTAATAAAAAGATCCGGATTATCTGAAGGCGATAATCCCTCCTGTTGAAGTTGATTTTCGAGACTACTGATAAGCCTTCGCTCATCCAACTGACTCATTCCGGTAAATAATTCAGGATAAATCGCATAACTTCTGTAAGAAGTGAATGCGGCCTGCTCATCATAATCATAAATTGCCTGGGGGGCGTTACAGGATACAAGAATCAAAAAAAATGGTAGTAGACGAAAAATATTCATAACAGGTTGTTTTACCTAAAAATAAGAAAAACACACCTGATAATGAAGTAATTAACAAAGTCCTAAACCGGTTCTTTATTCAGCATTTCCCAAAGCTTATCTTTGAGTTCTGTTAACCCCTGTTGGGCAACTGAAGAAATGAACAGGTAGGGAACATCGAACGATTTATCCAGTTCAGTTTTCAATTCTGTTTTAAGCTCCTCGTCTAGCATATCACTTTTAGAAATAGCAATCAAGCGGTCTTTATCGAGCATCTCAGGATTATACCTTCTAAGCTCGTCTACCAGGATTTCGTACTGCTTGGGAATATCTGGAGCATCTGCAGGGATGAGGAATAACAAAGTAGAATTTCGCTCAATGTGTCGCAAGAAACGATGTCCTATCCCACGCCCTTCAGCAGCACCTTCTATAATACCAGGGATATCTGCCACTACAAAGGTTTGGAAGTCCCTGTATTCCACAATCCCCAAATTGGGTTTTAAGGTAGTGAATTCGTAATCGGCTATTTTAGGTTTGGCTGCAGTGATCACAGAGAGCAAAGTCGATTTTCCGGCATTTGGAAAACCTACTAGGCCTACATCAGCCAGGATCTTAAGTTCCAAAGTGATATCCACCTCTTCCCCCGGAATACCCGGTTGGGCATACCGAGGAGTTTGGTTTGTAGAGGATTTAAAATGCCAGTTTCCCAAACCACCTTTGCCTCCTTCGGCAATGACTATTTCCTGCCCGTCTTCTGTGATCTCGTGAAGGATTTCCTGGCTAGGAGTATCTCGTATCACCGTTCCAAGAGGCACTTCGATAACCTGATCTTCCCCATCTGCACCAGTACTTCGCTGCTTGCTTCCATGTTCCCCATGACCGGCCTTGACGTGCCTTTTGAACTTAAGGTGGAATAATGTCCAGAGATTTTTATTTCCCTTAAGGACCACATGCCCCCCACGACCACCATCACCTCCATCGGGGCCTCCCTTAGCGACATACTTTTCACGGTGTAAATGTGCAGATCCCTTCCCTCCATTTCCGGAAGTCACATGGATCTTTACATAGTCAACAAAATTTCCTTCAGTCATTAATCCTTCTTATTATTATCGCTTTTGCAAGACAAAGGTCTTACAGGTTATCGATCACTTTTTTTAATCTTTCGGTTATTTCAGAAATAGATCCTACTCCATCTACACCAAAATATTTGTTCTGTTTCAAATAAAACTGCTTAAGAATAGCGGTTTCTTCATAATACACCTTGATGCGTTTTCTAATCACCTCTTCATTCGCATCATCTGGTCGCCCCGAAGTTTTTCCCCTTTCCAGCAATCGCTGCACTAACAGGTCATCTTCCACTTCAAGTGCGATCATCGCACTCACCTCGGTTCCTTCGCTGTTAAGTAATTCCTCAAGCGCTTCCGCCTGTGCTACGGTACGTGGAAAACCATCAAAGATAAATCCATTACCTCCTTTAGCCTGTCTTACTTCGGCTTTCAACATGTCTATGGTAACCTCATCGGGCACTAACTGTCCCTTGTCCATAAAAGACTTAGCCATAAGGCCCAGTTCAGTTTCATTCTTTATGTTGTACCTAAACACATCTCCGGTAGAAATGTGCTTTAGATCATATGCATCCTTTAGAAATGTTGCCTGTGTACCTTTGCCGGCTCCCGGAGGGCCAAACAAAACAATGTTTGTCATGTTACTCTCTTTAAGTTTGTATACCTGTGTCAGATTACGGCCCAAGCCATTATAGTCAAGTCCATAACCCACAATAAAATCATTAGGGATCTCCATCCCAATGTAATCAATAGGCAGGGATTTTTTGTAAGCTTCGGGTTTGTAAAAAAGCGTGACGATCTTATACCGCTTCACCTTCTCTGCTCTGAGGATCTTATCAATACTTTCCAGGGTATTTCCTGTATCCACAATATCCTCGATAACAACCACACTGCGATCTTTTAACGGCTGGGTCAAACCCATGAGGGAATTCACCCGGCCTGAAGTACTCGTCCCTTCATATGAACTCAGTTTCACAAAATTCACTTCACAATCTCCCTCGAACCTCTTAATTACTTCGGCAGCAAAAAGAAATGCACCGTTAAGTACACCAAGAAAAACAGGGGTTTCTCCCTCAAAATCTTTATTGATCTCCCCGGCTACCCTCTCAATTGCGGCATTGATCTCGGCTTCAGAAATAAAAGGGGTGAATTTTAAATCGTGTAATTGTACCAAACCAAATTAATTTTTGGGAAGCAAAGATACATATTCCAAACCACACCTTATATCAAATTAAAAGGCATTTATACCTGAATCCTTCGGCAATTCAGTTTTTAAAATTATTTTTGCTGAAACAGCACCCTAATGGCAAATTATTTTTCTTCTGATTTTAAACTAGGTATTCTCGGCGGCGGCCAGCTGGGAAAGATGCTCCTATACGAAACCCGTAAATATGATATCCAAACTTTGGTCCTCGACCCAAGTGAGGAAGCGCCTTCGCGTATCGCGTGTGACGCTTTCACCCGTGGAGATCTAATGGACTACGATACCGTCCTGGAGTTTGGCAGAAGAGCAGATGTCATCACTTTTGAAATTGAAACTGTAAATGTTGAGGCTCTTAAGCAATTAGAAAAGGAAGGAAAAAAGGTTTTCCCTTCTTCCCGGACTCTTGAAAAAATCCAGGATAAGGGTGTCCAAAAATCATTTTACGCTGAAAAAGCAATTCCTACCGCTCCATTTAAAAAATTCAGCTCCAAAAAAGAACTTTTAGAAGATATTCAAAAAGGGGGAGTTCAGCTGCCTTTTGTATGGAAAAGTACCACCGGGGGATATGACGGCAAAGGTGTCGCAGTGATAAAAAACGAAGCTTCTTTACAGGATCTCCAGGATACTCCTTGCATTGCAGAAGACTTGATTCCGTTCAAAAATGAATTGGCTGTTATCGTTGCCCGTAATGCTTCGGGAGAAGTAAAAACTTTCCCGGTGGTTGAAATGGAGTTTCACCCTCATGCCAATCAGGTAGAATACGTGATCTGTCCTGCACGAATAGATGCTTCCGTAGCAGAACAAGCACGTAAAATAGCTACCAGGGTTTCAGAAGCCTTTGAACATGTAGGCTTACTCGCGGTGGAAATGTTCCAGACAGAAGATGATCAGATCCTGGTGAACGAAGTTGCCCCAAGACCGCACAACAGTGGCCACTACAGCATCGAAGCTTCCTTTACGAACCAATTTGAGCAGCACCTTAGAGCCATACTCGACCTGCCGCTTGGCAATACAGATAGTAAAGTGGGTGGAGTAATGGTCAATTTGGTGGGCGATGCCGGCTCAACCGGTGCTGTCAATTACGAAAATATTGCCCAGATCATGAAGTTTAAAGGGGTGACCCCTCATATCTACGGAAAAAAAATAACCCGACCTTTCAGGAAAATGGGGCATGTGACCATTGTCAATGAAGATCTTGCTGAAGCCCGCATGATCGCACAAAAAGTAAAGGCGACTATCAAGGTAACAGGATCTGAAAAAATTACTAATCAATAACAGATAAAACATGAGCAAAGTGGGAATTATAATGGGCAGCACCAGTGATTTGCCCGTAATGCAGGAAGCTATTGATATCCTGGAGAGTTTTGGAATAGAGACTGAGGTTGATATCGTATCTGCTCATCGTACTCCCGATAAACTTTTTGACTACGGAAAAAATGCCCACACCAGAGGTATTGGAGTTATCATCGCCGGAGCCGGCGGGGCAGCTCATCTTCCAGGGATGATCGCCTCCCTCTCCCCACTTCCCGTAATTGGGGTACCTGTGAAATCAAGAAATTCCATCGATGGATGGGACTCAGTACTTTCCATTTTACAGATGCCCGGGGGAGTACCTGTTGCTACTGTAGCTCTTGATGGAGCTAAAAATGCCGGTATCCTGGCCGCTCAGATCCTGGGGAGCAGCGACAAAAACATTCTTGATCAAATAATGGCTTATAAAGAGAGTCTAAAGGAAAAGGTCATAGAGGGCGCAAAAAGCATAAAAAAATAAAAGCCACGCTTTCGCGTGGCTTAAAGTAGCATTTCACTGTTTAATAATATTTATTAACCATTCTAAATATATTAATCAAAAACCTAAAAGCTACTATATGTATGTCTTTGCTTTGACGGCTATCTTAATTAATGTTAAAGTAACTAAAAAATATTTTTAAATCCCAAAAAAAGAAGTCGTTTTTCGTTAAAAACCCCTTTTTTCCAGATTAAAATTAACATAATATGGCACATACTAATCCTTTATTAGCACCTTTTGAGACTGCCCCTTTTTCAAAAATAGAAACGAAACATTTCAAACCGGCCATAGAAGAAGCAATTCGCATGGCCCGTTTAGAGATCGAAAAGATTACTGCTCTCCCTGAGGATCCCACTTTTGAGAATACCATTGAAGCACTGGAATTCGCCGGCAGCAAGCTTGACAGGATCACCAGTATTTTCTTTAATTTAAATTCCGCCGAAACCAATGATGAGATCCAAAAACTGGCACAGGAATTATCTCCCGTCCTTACAGATTTCAAAAATGATATTATACAGGATGCGGCCTTGTTTGATAGAGTAAAGCAGGTTTACGATAAGAATGATGAATTAGGTCTTTCTGTGGAGCAAAGCACTTTGCTTGATAAAAAGTACCGCATGTTTACCCGGAACGGAGCCAACCTCAACGAGGATCAAAAAAAGGAACTAAGGGAAATAGACAAAAAACTGGCTGCCCTAAGCCTGAGCTTTGGGGAGAATGTTCTGGCAGAAACCAACAAGTACGAACTTCATATCACCAATGAAGAAGATCTGGAAGGATTGCCAAAAGGTGCAAGAAGCGCTGCCCGTATGCTTGCCAAAGAAAAGAATAAAGAAGGCTGGATCTTTAACCTGCATTATCCCAGCTATCTCCCTTTTATCAAGTACGCTAAGAACCGGAAGTTAAGGAAAGCAATGGCGCTTGCTTTTGGTTCAAAAGGATTTCACAATGACCAATACGACAACCGCCATAACGTGCTTCAAATAGTAAAACTGCGTTACAAAAAGGCACAGTTGCTAGGCTACCCCACTTATGCTCATTTCAAGCTGGAGGAAAGGATGGCTGAGACTCCTGAAAAAGTAAATTCCTTTATGCTGGAGTTACTCCAGAAGGCCAGGCCGGCTGCAAAAACTGAATTTGAAGAGCTTGAGAAGTTCGCAGTAGACCTTGAAGGAATTGACAGATTACAAAAATGGGATGCAGCTTATTTTGGGGAAAAGTTGAAACAAAAAAAATTCGATCTTGATGACGAACAGCTAAAACCCTACTTTGAATTGAACAACGTTATAGGTGGAGTATTCACTATTTCTGAGCGCCTGTACGGGTTAAAATTCAAGGAAGTATTTGACGTGGACACTTATCATCCCGAAGTGAAGACCTATAGAGTGAGCGATGAGTACGGTAAGGAATTATCTTTGTTCTATGCAGATTTCCATCCAAGAGAAGGAAAAAGAGGTGGCGCCTGGATGACCTCTTATAAACCACAGTTTCAAAGAAATGAAAGGAACGAGCGACCGCACATTTCTATCGTTTGCAATTTCACCAAACCCACAGAGGAGGAGCCGTCTTTATTGACCTTTAATGAGGTCACCACTCTCTTCCATGAATTTGGTCATGCCCTGCATGGTATGCTTGCAAATACTATATATCCAAGTATTTCCGGAGCCAATGTATTCTGGGATTTTGTGGAGCTACCAAGTCAGGTGCTGGAGAACTGGTGCTATGAAAAAGAGGCCCTTGAGTTGTTTGCCAAACATTATGAGACAGGGAAAGTCATTCCCGATAAACTTATCCAGAAGATCAAAAAATCTGCAACTTTTCATGAGGGAATGGCTACGCTACGCCAATTAAGCTTTGGTATGCTTGATATGAGTTGGCACAGCATTGATCCATCAGAAATTGAAGATGTGAAAGAGCATGAGGAGAAAGCATTTGCCCCCACCCGGCTTTACCCCCAGGTGAAAGATAACTGCATGAGTACCTCTTTCGCCCATATTTTCCAGGGAGGTTATGCCGCGGGCTATTATTCCTATAAGTGGGCAGAAGTGCTGGATGCCGATGCTTTCGAATATTTTTCTGAAAAAGGTATTTTTGACAGGGAAACTGCTCAAAAGTTTCGGGATACTATCCTTTCCCAGGGTGGCACAGAGCATCCTCTGACTTTATATAAGCGTTTCCGCGGAAGAGAAGCAGCACCTGAAGCACTATTGAGAAGGGCAGGATTACTTCCGAAGAAATAAAATACTCACAACTAGCATTTTACACGAAAAGCATTTACCTTTTCTCAACATATTAACTAAATCTTTTGCTATTTTTATAGAGGAAGATTTTCAATAATGGCAAAAACCAAACTTGATCCCGATAAATGGGTTGACAGGTATGCAGACTACCTGTTCAACTATACCATTGTGCGGGTAAACGACCGGGAAATCGCCAATGATATTGTTGCAGAAACATTTCTGGCGGGCCTTAATTCCATGAAAAATTTTAAGGGAGAGGCAAGTGAAAGAACCTGGCTGGTGTCTATTTTGAAAAGAAAAATCATAGATCACTACAGAAGAGTCAATTCCCAGAAAGGAAAAGCAGAGGTGAAGATCGATTTTCCAGATAATGAACTTGAGGGGGAGTGGCTGGAAGAAAAAGTGGCCGATCTATCTGATAGAACGGCTGAAGACCAAATGGAAAATCATGAGCTTGGCCTGGCCATCCTGGAATGCCTGGACCAGCTCCCGAAAAAACAAGCACAGATTTTTAAAATGAAGACAATCGAGGAAATTGATACAGAAGCAATCTGTAATGAATACAAAATTAGTCCGTCTAATTTATGGGTGATCATTCACAGGGCCAGAACATCTCTGGCTAAATGCCTGGAAAAAAACTGGTTCTAATTATGGGTTTAAAGCGTTTTTTTGGTCTTGATTGTGCAGAAGCAGCACATACCTCTCACAAAAAAGAATATCGTGAAGCCGGCCTCACCGATAAGATCAGGTTAAAATTTCACCTACTCCTGTGCCCTCCGTGCAAGGACTACAGTAAGAAGAACCATAAGCTTAGTGATCTTCTTAGAAAAGCTAAAATTGATTCCTGTACCCAAGATGAAAAAGAGCGTCTTCGGGAGCGAATGAGGCAACAAAAATCACAGAAGCCGAATTAAAAGTAGTATAGCAAGCCAAAAAATAGGTATAGCTTCTACCCAGAAAGAGGAATAATAAGGTGTTTGACTTTCCCTTGATTTCCAGATGAAAATAGCAGAGATCACGGTGATTATCAACAGGGCAAGGAACGTGTTTACAGAACTATTCGATTTAAAAGCTTCTGCAAGCACAGCGGCTACCAGGAATGTAAGTCCCAAAATCTTTGTTTTAGTTACTCCAACCCGCTGCGGAATTGTACCAAGCTGCTGTAGATCGTATTTGAGATCCCTTATCTCAAAAGGAATGATCCATGCCAGCACAAGAAGGAAGCGTTGAAGAAATTCCAACACAACATTTTCCAGAAGCACCTCCCCTATCATGGAAACAGGCAGCACCACACTTACCCCGGCCCATACAAAGGCGATAATGAAGATCTTTAAACCCGAAATACTTCTAAGGTTCCTCTTTTTGCTAAAAACAGGTAACGCGTACAGAAGTGTGAACAACCCAAAAAATAAAGTCCAAAGCAGAACTTCTTGCTCTATTTTGAATGCAGCCCAGAGAAAAAAAACGAAAGCCAGAAGCGAAAAAACCTGGATCAAGCGAAGGCTTTTCGCAAGGCTTTGGTGGTGGAGTTTGGCAACACCCGCGTACTTAACAAAGTTATAGCCGGTAATACTACCAAAAAACAAAAAAATCAACAGGTTTGTATCGGGATTCCGGTCAAAATGAAGAAAGGTGATGAGGCACAGAGAAACTACAGCTAAAGCCACATGGATACTGCTATTTATATAAAATTCAAAAAGTCGATTTCCAATTTTCATTTCGATTTTAATCTTACAAAATCCTCAAATAAAAGTTAACAATACTTCGGCTCCAAATCATTAAAAAATAGGTTTAAAATGCGTAATTTCGCAGCTGAAAACACAACTTTTACTTAATGAATACTTTTTCTTTTGCCTCACGTCATATAGGTCCCAGGGAAAATGACCTTCAGGATATGTTGAAAACAGTTGGAGTGGACTCCATGGAACAACTGATTTATGAGACACTTCCCGATGATATTCGCCTGAAAAAAGACCTAGAGCTCGCCCCTGCAATGAGCGAACACGAATACCTGTCGCACAACATAGCACTGGCAGCCAAAAATAAAGTTTTTAGAACGTATATTGGATTAGGGTACCATCAATCTATAACACCGGCTGTGATCCAGCGTAATATTTTGGAAAACCCGGGATGGTATACCGCTTATACTCCTTATCAGGCAGAGATTGCCCAGGGAAGACTGGAAGCTCTTCTGAATTTCCAAACTGTAATTGCTGATCTTACCGGGATGGAGCTGGCAAATGCCTCTCTCCTGGACGAATCTACTGCCGCAGCAGAAGCTATGTCCCTTTTGTTTGAAGTTAGGGACCGTGACCAGAAGAAAAAAGGAGTTAATAAATTCTTCGTTTCCGAAGAAGTATTACCGCAAACCATTGATGTTCTCAAAACCCGAGCCATCCCTCTGGATATTGAACTGGTCATTGGAGACCACGAAAACTTCGATTTTTCGAATGATTTCTTTGGCGCTTTTTTACAATATCCCGGGAAATTAGGTCATGTTTTTGACTATGCCCATTTTGTAACAAAAGCAAAAGAAAACAATATTAAGACTGCCGTCGCTGCAGATCCTCTTGCGCTTGTTAAACTACGAGCGCCCGGAGAATTTGGGGTAGACGTGGTAGTGGGAACATCTCAAAGATTCGGGATCCCCTTAGGTTACGGTGGACCTCACGCAGCATTCTTTGCCACCCGCGAAGAATATAAAAGAAATATACCGGGAAGGATCATTGGGGTGACCAAAGATACCGATGGAAATTTCGCCTTGAGAATGGCGCTGCAAACCAGGGAACAGCATATCAAGCGAGACAGAGCAACTTCAAATATCTGTACTGCCCAGGTTTTACTGGCGGTGATGGCGGGAATGTATGCCGTTTACCACGGACCCAAAGGATTAAAATTCATTGCCACCCGTGTTCACAACCTGGCGGTTACAGCTGCTGAAAATATTGAAAAGCTGGGCTACTCTCAGCTCAACTCTTCCTACTTTGATACTATCCTGATCAAGGCCGATGCGGAAAAGATCAGGGAAATAGCTGAAAGAAATGAGGTCAATTTTTATTATCCTTCTCCAGATGCAGTAGCTATTTCTCTAAATGAAGCTACTAATCTTGATGATGTGAACAGCATTATCTCGATTTTTGCTGAAGCCGCAGGCAAGGAAACTATAAAAGCTTCTCAGGTATCTGAAACCATTCACATTCCCGTAACTGTAGAGAGGAAAACTGAATTTCTGAAGAATGAGGTTTTCAACTCTTACCATTCGGAAACAGATATGATGCGCTACATCAAGAAGCTGGAGCGAAAGGACCTTTCTTTGAATCACTCAATGATCTCCCTTGGATCCTGCACCATGAAACTCAATGCGGCATCAGAAATGCTGCCATTGAGTTATCCGCAGTGGGGGAATATTCACCCGTTCGTACCTCTGGACCAGGCTGAAGGTTACCAGATTGTTTTAAAAAGATTGGAAGAACAGCTTACCGAGATCACCGGATTTTCAGCAACTTCCTTGCAGCCTAATTCGGGTGCACAGGGAGAATATGCAGGTTTGATGGTGATCAGGGCTTATCATGAATCTCGTGGAGAAAGCCACAGGAACATTTGTTTGATCCCTTCTTCAGCTCACGGAACAAATCCCGCTTCTGCTGTAATGGCAGGAATGAAAGTCGTAGTGACCAAATCTACCGAGACAGGAAATATCGACGTAGATGACCTTAGGGAGAAAGCATTAAAATACAAGGACAACCTCGCTGCTCTAATGGTGACTTACCCTTCTACTCACGGGGTATTTGAATCGGCTATTAAAGAGATCATTAAGATCACACATGATAATGGTGGGCAGGTTTACATGGACGGTGCTAACATGAATGCCCAGGTGGGACTTACCAGTCCCGGGGCTATAGGTGCCGACGTTTGTCACCTCAACCTGCACAAGACCTTTGCCATTCCTCATGGTGGTGGTGGACCGGGTGTAGGACCTATTTGTGTAGCAGAGCAACTAGTGCCTTTCTTACCGGGCAACCCTGTGATTCCAACAGGAGGAGATTCGGCTATCACAGCCATTTCTGCAGCTCCGTGGGGTTCTGCACTAGTATGCCTAATTTCTTATGGATACATTACCATGCTTGGAAGTGAGGGATTAAAGAAATCAACCGAGTTTGCCATCCTTAATGCGAATTATATTAAAGCGCGTATTGACGAACATTACAAAACCCTTTATAGTGGGGAACGTGGTCGCGCTGCACATGAAATGATCGTCGACTGTCGCCCTTTTAAAGCAAAAGGAATAGAAGTCACCGATATCGCAAAAAGGCTCATAGATTATGGTTTCCATGCACCAACAGTATCATTTCCGGTTGCAGGCACTCTCATGATCGAACCAACTGAAAGTGAAAGTAAGGCTGAATTAGACAGATTTTGTGACGCTTTGATCTCTATTAGAAAAGAGATCAATGAAGCTTCAGAAGAAGAACCTAATAATGTGCTTAAAAATTCTCCGCATACCCTGGCCATGCTTACCGCCGATGAATGGAATTTCCCATACACCCGGCAAAAGGCTGCTTTTCCACTGGAATATCTTTCTGAGAATAAATTCTGGCCTTCTATCAGGCGAGTGGACGAAGCTTATGGAGATCGCAATTTGATGTGTACCTGCGCTCCGATAGAAGAATATATGGAAGAATAAAAAGTAAAACTATAAAAAGACCGAAGGCACACCACCTTCGGTCTTTTGTTTAATATTCAAGCCATTAGGTCATCCGCAATAAAAATAACCTGAAATTGAAGCATTTCTAATTTCCTCCTCAGTAAATGTTAATTGAATAATGATTTCGTAAAACCGATTTTTTTCTTGGATAAAAAGGCTGATTCTGAGGTCGTATTTATTAATTTTGGAGTAATGACCCCCTTAAGTGTGTAAATGATGAGTATTAAAATAACCGGGGTTGGGAGCTATATTCCCAACAGAGTAGAAAAAAATTCAGACTTTCAAAAGCATGAATTTTTGTATGAAGATGGCTCGGCATTCAGTCAGTCAAATACCGTGATCATTGAAAAGTTCAAAGCGATCACCGGTATTCATGAAAGACGTTATATCCACAAGGATCTTAACAATTCTGATATTGCTTATCTGGCCGCCGATAAAGCTATTGAAGATGCAGGTATTGATCCCGAAGAATTAGATTATCTCATTGTTGCTCACAATTACGGGGATGTTCTCCACGAAGACCATCAAAGTGATACGGTACCAAGTTTGGCCACCAGGGTAAAGCACAAACTCAGGATAAAGAACCCGAAATGTGTTGCTTACGATATACTTTTTGGATGTCCTGGATGGGTGGAAGCCATGATTCAGGCCAATGCCTTCATCAAAAGTGGGATCGCCAAAAAATGTCTGGTAATAGGATCTGAGACGTTATCAAGGGTTGTTGATAAACATGACCGTGATTCCATGATCTATTCTGACGGAGCCGGTGCCACTATATTAGAAGCTTCAGATGAGGACGGGGGTATTTTGGCACATGAAAGTGCAACCTATTCCTTTGAGGAGGCGAATTTTATTTTCTTCGGAAAATCCAACAAGCGGGAGATCTCTGAAAATCGCAGGTACATAAAAATGCACGGCCGCAAGATCTATGAATTCGCTCTAAGCCGCGTTCCAGATGCCATGAAAACCTGTCTCGAAAAAAGCGGAAAATCCATTACGGATGTCAAAAAGATTCTCATACACCAGGCAAATGAGAAAATGGATGAAGCCATCATAAAACGTTTTTACAGGTTGTTCGGCACTACTCCGCCCGAAGGAATTATGCCCATGAGTATCAATAAACTTGGAAATAGCAGTGTTGCGACAGTCCCTACTTTGTTAGATCTCATTGTTAAAGGTAAAATGGAAGGACAAAAACTGGATAAAGGAGACGTGGTTATTCTTGCCAGCGTAGGTGCGGGAATGAACATAAATGCGATCGTATACCAGTTTTAAAAAAATGTACGAAAACTCCTTTCCCAACAAACGTTATAAAGAAACCCTCAAATTCCTTACAAAAGTATCGCCTGCCCCGGCCACTGTCCTGGACCTGGGAGTAAGGAACCCCTTTTCGGAATTAATGGAAAAAGAGGGCTACCGCGTTACCAATACTTCTGGAGAAGATCTGGACCTGCACACCGAGAATGTCAAAAATTCCAGTACAGAAATTGTGACTGCTTTCGAGATCTTTGAACATCTCATTGCTCCATTCAACGTATTGAGAGACCTCCCGGCAGACAAACTCGTGGCCAGTGTTCCTTTACGACTTTGGTTCTCTCCCGCCTACCGCAGCAAAACCGATAAGTGGGACAGGCATTACCACGAATTTGAAGACTGGCAATTCGACTGGCTTCTGGAGAAAGCAGGCTGGGAGATCAAGGAACGACACAAATGGACCAACCCGGTTAGGAAAATAGGAATCAGGCCCCTGTTACGGTACTTTACTCCCCGCTATTACGCCGTTTATGCAGAAAGAAGCCGGTAAGGAATTTCTACAGAAGGCACTTGCAAAAATCGTATTTTAGCCCAAAGATCTGCAGCCCTTGAGAATTTACATTGTCATACCGGCACATAATGAGGCCGCCTTCATAGGAGATACTTTAGAGTCTCTTTCACGTCAAAGCCTTCCTCCTTCCCGCTTGGTTGTAGTTGATGATCAATCGACTGATGCTACTGCTGAAATTGCTTCACAATATGCCAGTAAATTCCCATTCATCTCACTGATAAAAACCACTTCTTCTGAAGCACACCTCCCCGGAAGCAAAGTGATCAAGGCATTTCAAAAAGGCTTTGAGATCCTGGATGATAGTTATGACATCATTTGCAAGTTCGATGCGGATCTTATTTTTCCTGAAAATTACCTGGAAACCATCAGCCGGCATTTTTTACAAAAACCCACAGCTGGGATGGCAGGAGGCTTCTGCTATATTCAGGCAGGTAAAAACTGGATAATTGAAAGTCTTACCGATAAAGATCATATAAGAGGAGCCCTAAAAGCCTACAGGAAAGAGTGTTTTAGGGATATTGGCGGCCTTCGGGCTTCTATGGGCTGGGATACAGCCGATGAATTACTAGCTCAATTTCATGGCTGGGAAATAGCGACCGATCCTTCCTTGAAGGTGAAGCATCTTCGACCTACTGGGTTCACCTATAATAAAAAAGCAAAATGGAAACAGGGAGAGGCTTTTTACAAGCTGCGGTATGGAGTGGTCATTACTACCATAGCCTCAGTTAAACTTGCCCTGAAAAAGAAAAAGCCCGCGCTCATAAAAGATTACCTCGGTGGATATTTTAGGGCAGCATTCAGGAAATCCCCTTATCTGGTAACCAAAAAAGAAGGAGCCTTCATTAGAAGGCTCCGGTATAAAAAGATGCTCAAAAAGCTATTTTAGACTACTCTTCCAATACCATATAAAGTGGTTTTCCTGTTGATCCATTCGGGAATGAAATTCCCAGTAAAGCAGAAATAGTTGGTGCGATATCCACGATCTCAGTTCGCTCAAGTGAGTTCCCTCTTTTTATTCCCTTTCCGTAGAAGATCAAAGGGGCATGAGTATCGTAGTTCTGACCACTGCCGTGAGTAGAACCGGTTCTGGAATATGTGATAACAGAAGGTTCAAGAACCAATACAACATCTCCACTTCTTTTTTGATGAAAACCATGATCTACCGCTGCAGCAAGACCTGTGGTAAAACTGGCACCTTCAAGTTGCTCGCGAGTAAAAACCTTGTTGACTTGCTCAAGCTGCAAGGCAAAATGGGCTATGGCTTTTTGTAGTTCTTCTCTTGATATTCCCGCTTTCTCTACTTCGGAATAATTGAAGAAAATCTGATTATTTGAGGTATTGAGGATCAAATTTTCCTTCCCGAATTTTTCTACAAGAAAAGTATCCATCGTGTCGTTGAACTTACCGTAATCAAAATATCCAGCCGGAATCTTCAGTGATTGCAGATATGCAGGAACATGAACTCCCCCATGATCTGAAGTGAGGAATAAGGTATAATTTCCAGCTCCCACTTTCTCATCTAAAGCTTTTAGCAATCTTTCAAGATCCTTATCCAATCTCAAATAAGTATCTTGAATTTCTTTTGAATTTACCCCAAAGTTATGCCCCACATAATCTGTTGAAGAAAAGCTTACAGTAAGAAAATCAGTGCTTTCATCCTGCCCCAGGTCTTCCCCATCTATGGCTGTAATGGCGAAGTCGGTTGTCAAGCTGTTTCCGTATGGCGTAGATTTTAGAAGATCATAACCTCCGTTCTGATCCTTCAGCTTTGGCAGGTCATAAGGAAAGCCGGTGTCTTCTTTACCTTTATATCCGCCTTCAAAAATATTCACATCCACTCCACTTTCCTGGTATTCTGTAGGGTCAAGCAAAGTGTTCCATGGCTTCATGTATGAAGCTGCCTTTCCTGAACCATTGAAGTTTTTCACCCAGGCCGGTAAGTCATCGCTATAAAAGGAACTGGTGATCCACTTTCCCTCATCCTGCCCGTGAAACCAGTATGCAGCATTTGCGGTATGCCCGGCAGGAAGTATAGCGCCCCTGTCTTTTAAGGCGATCCCTATAGTTTTCCCTCTCATTTGCGTATGAAGCCTATTCTCATCTGTAACAGTTGTTGTGATAAGCCTATGGGGAGACATTTGACCGGCATCTGAAGATGTGCCGACTGATTTCACATTTGGATCTCCTACACAGTAAACAGATTCTTCAGAGAATTTATCAAACCACCCATTGGAAATTATACCGTGAGTTTCGGGAGCGGAGCCGGTAAAAACCGATGCATGCCCGGGTCCGGTATAGGTAGGTATGTAATTAAAATGATTGTTTCTAAGATTAAATCCTTCAGAAACTAATTTTTTAAATCCGCCATCGCCGTATTTATCCCAAAAACGGGTCAAATAGTCGTAACGCATTTGATCTACCACTACTCCCACAACAAGTTTGGGTTGAGCTTTTAGGTCTCTTTCAGCATTGAAGTTATGCTGAGAATCATGTTGCGCTGATACACACTGTATCGCAAAAAAAATAGTTATTATCTGAAAAAAGTACTTCATTATAAAATATTTTGCTGCCACAAAAATACAATTCTTTGCAAGTTTAAAGATTAAGCTAAGCTTAATACTTTGCTGGAAAAAATTAGTATTTTAGCGTTTACAAAAATTTCAAATGGGTTACCTGCAGTCTACTGGTGAATATTTTTTAATGTTGAAAGGCGTATTTGGCCGAATGACGAAAAGGTCAGTACTTACCAACCTGATTTTTAAAGAAATTGACGACCTGATAATTGGGTCCCTGGGAATTGTTTCCTTTATTTCTTTTTTCATAGGTGGAGTAGTTGCCATTCAAACTGCCCTGAACCTGAATAACCCCCTCATTCCCCGAACACTAATCGCTTTTGCCGCCAGACAATCTGTAATCCTGGAGTTTGCACCTACTTTCATTTCTATTATCATGGCCGGTAAGGTGGGTTCGTATATCACATCAAGTATAGGAACTATGCGGGTAACCCAGCAGATTGATGCTTTAGAGGTGATGGGAATAAATTCCCTGAATTACCTGGTTCTGCCCAAGATCATTGCTATGCTCACCTATCCCTTCGTGATCGCCATTTCAATGTTCCTTGGAATCCTGGGAGCCTATTCTGCCGGAGTCTTAGGAGGCTTCGTATCCTCCCAGGATTTTGTAAGAGGTCTCCAGGAAGATTTCATCGCTTTTCACCTGGTGTATGCGTTTGTAAAAACCTTCTTATTCGCACTTCTCCTCGCAACCATACCTTCATATCACGGATACTACATGAAAGGAGGAGCCTTAGAAGTGGGACAGGCCAGTACAACCTCTTTCGTATGGACGAGTGTGGTGATCATTATCACCAATTATGTTATAACTCAATTACTGTTAAGCTCATGATAGAAGTTCAGGATATAAAGAAAGCGTTTGATGGAGAAGAGATCCTGAAGG
>CAZVKA010000013.1:0-38205 GCA_964627595.1 uncultured Flavobacteriaceae bacterium
CGCGCCTGCTTTGGGAGCAGGAGGCCGCAGGTTCGAATCCTGCCACCCCGACGAAATAAAGCCTTGCATGAAAGTGCAGGGCTTTTTTTGTTGGACTTAGGCATAAGTTTGCTCACATGTCGCATGGCCAACAAAAAAAGACCGAACTGGCGATAGTCTGCATGGCTTTGTTTTAGTTCCCACTCTATAGGCTAACCGACCGCAGGGAGGTAATCCTGAAGTCAGATTTCCGAAGGTAGAAGTGCGAAAAAACTTTTGAAGAGAAAAGATTCAGAAGTTACTTCATTTTTTAAAAACGACCTGTCTTATTTGTCCACATAAAACGCAGGTTTACTGCTGAATTTTATTAAATTAGGCTCTAAACAAAACCTCTTGAAACTCGAACCACAATACCAGGCAAAATTTGATGATCTGCAATGCTGTGTTCTTATTCCCACTTATAATAATTGCGCAACTTTAGAGCGTGTCCTTCAGGGAGTAATGCATTACACAACCAATATACTGGTGATCAATGATGGATCCACAGATTCGACCTCCGAAATACTTGAAAAATACCATTTTCTCCACATTTTTGATATTTCTCAAAACAAGGGAAAAGGAAATGCTTTAAAAACAGGTTTTAAAGCCGCTGAGGATCTGGGTTATGAATATGTTATTTCTATGGATTCAGATGGTCAGCATTTCCCCAATGACCTTCCGGTATTTCTAGATGCGCTTGAGGCCAAATCTCCCGGTGATCCCGAGCTTTTGGTAATTGGGTCTCGTAAAATGGATGATCCCAGCGTACCTGAAAAGAGCAGTTTCGGAAACCGATGTTCCAGTTTTTGGTATTGGGTGGAAACCGGACTAAAATTACAGGATACCCAGTGCGGGTATCGGTTGTACCCATTAAAAGTGGTGAATTCCCTAAACCTTTACACCACGAGATTTGAGCTGGAGATCGAAGTCATTGTGAAGGCCGCCTGGGAAGGGGTGAATGTTATAAACCTTCCGGTAAAGGTATTGTATGATCCAGAGGAGAGGGTAACACATTTCCGACCATTTCAGGATGTGGCACGCATCACTCTATTAAATATCTGGTTTATTGGCTTTGGACTGTTTTATATTCTACCCCGGAATATTTTCAGAAATTTCCGTAGACCTGAAACGTATGAAATGGAAAAAAAATCAGCTTTAAAAGATACCAATATTCCCATGGAATAGGTAAGCAGGTCTCACTGTTTTTTACATACTAAAACCACTTTTTCCTCATTTTCAATAGTAGTAAAAAATAAATAAGTGTTTCCACCATCCTTAAGGCTGAGTTTTTTTCGAATAGAAGAAACACTTTCAGGGAAATTCCTCGTGGTAACATGGGCTTTATCATCTTTAAGAGCCGCTTTTATCATTTTCCTTTTAACGGGCAAAATTAGAGTTATTTCAAAACGTCTTCCGGGAAAATCCTTGAGTTCCTGAGATGTGAAAAGTTGTGTGTTGGGATGAAGTTTAAAAAGGCCGAAATCCTTTCCAAGGGAATCAAAAATGCCGCTTTTCATGATGGCTGCATTTGGCTCATACAAATAATCCAGGGGTGTGCTAAACTCACTTTTTTGACCTGTGTGTCGGGAGGTGCAGTAATACTGATCTCCTTTCTTCCTGAAGTTGATGGTATTTATCTTTATAGCTTCGGAAGTATTCTTTCCCAAAAGCCACAGTAATTCCTTAACATCGTTTTCTACCGCAATTACGTGAATCTCTCTAACTTTTTCCAGTTCTCTTACCCCTGCCTCCAGGTCAAGCAGGGGAGAGGTTTTGATCATTAAACTATTGCTTTTTTTCAATAGAAGGTCCAGGTGTTCGGGAACGTTGGGAAGACAGTCAGCAAGCCTGAAAACCCGCCCTCCCGCATCATCTCTTCTGGAAGGGTCCATGTAGAGCCAGTCGAATATTTCAGGTGTGGTTTTAAGAAGTTCCATTCCATCCCCCGGGTGAAACTCAATGTTCGTTATCCCAAATATTTCAGCGTTGTGTACTGCTGTTTCAGAAAGTTCTTTATTGATCTCGCAGTGTACTACCCGCTTGATTCTTTTGCTGAAGGAAAAAGAATCAATTCCGAAACCACCGGTGAGATCCACCAAAGAATCACCTGTTACTAAAGTCGCCTTATAATTAGCAGTTTTTTCTGAAGAGGTTTGCTCCAGGTTAATTGTAGGGGGATAGATAATTCCGCGGCAACTAAACCAGGAGGGAAGTTTCTTTTCTGCCTTTTTTTTCCCGGTTAGCTGAACAGCAAGTTCCTGTGCTGTTATCCCTGGAAAAGGACTTCCTCTAAATATTATTTTTGAAACATCTTTCCGGAAGTTTTGCTCCAAAAATTCCTGGACTTCCTTATGTAAAAGAGTTTTATTCAATTAAAGATCCCGGGTTAGACGTTTCACGATCTTATATTCGCTCAATGATTCTTTTGCGATTACTTTCACCGCAGTATAGAATGGAACAGCCACGATCATTCCCGAAATTCCTGAGGTAAGTCCTGCTATAAGGATCACCAGGAAAATTTCAAGAGGATGGGATCGCACACTGGCTCCAAAGATCAATGGCTGATTAACGAAGTTATCAATCAACTGGCAAATAACATAGCCGGCCATAACATAGAGTAGCTGTGGCAGAATAATAGTTTGGAAATCGGCTCCCAGGTTGCTGGAAATCACAAATAATGAGATGAGGATACCGGCAATTATTGGTCCCAGGTAGGGTATAATATTCAAAAAAGCGCAAATAAAAGCGATGGCTATAGGATTGTCAATTTCAAAAAGCGACAATAGAATACTATATAAAATGAACAAAACTGTGATTTGTAAGGTTAGGCCCACAAAATAACGGGAGAGTAGTATTTTGATCTTGTTGAACACCAGCTGAAATTTTTCTTCATGACCCTGGTTAGCGAACACGAGAATACTGTTCAGCATTAATTTACTGTCCTTGAGGAAGAAAAAGGAGATGAAGATCACCGAAAAAACTGCGATGGCCGCCGCTCCTAATATTCCGAAGAAATTGTTCAGGTACCGGGGGATCGTGCTCAGATCAAAGTTTCTCACAAACTCGGTCTGTTTGATCCCTTCAATAATATCGATCTCATCTACTCCCAGGTAATTATTGATCTGTATGTTCAATTCGTTTAGGTCGCGGGTAAACGCATCCATGTCGATCTGGCCCAGGTTTTTGCTTTGTTCTACTACAATAGGAATGAAGATGGTGATTAAGCCAATGAACATGAAAACCACCAGTAATAACACAATCACCACTGCGATCTTGTTAGGAATTTTGAGTCTATTCCTCAGAAAAATGACTACCGGTCTTCCCACTAGAGAAATGACTCCTGCAATGGCAATATAAATAAGTACTGACTGAATCTCATATAAAAAATACAACAGGAATGCCACACCCAGCAAAATACCAATGGCTCGTAAAATTCCGTAGGATAGCTCTTTTTCGTTCACGAAGTAAATATATTATTTCTGATCAAACTGGAGGCAGGCTTTTGGTGATTTCAAATAAGGCGATCCCCGCTGCCTGGGCGACATTCATACTGCTGTTTTTTCCGAACATATTAATGTGCAGAGATTTATAGGAGAGTTTCAAGACTTCTTCATCAATTCCGGAATTTTCATTTCCCAAAACCAGAGCTATTTTTTCAAATTTATCATAATTTATAGAATCTACAGCTTCACTATCTTTAGTGATCTCAAGAGATAGAATTGAGTAGCCGTGGGAGGCAAGTAGCCTGCAGGTTTTACTGGTATCTTCCTGCCGTTCAGAAGGAATAGTTTGGACAGTTGACCTGGCCGTCCTTTTTAGACGGTTGCTGGACAGGTCTGCAAAGGTGCTGCCACAAAAGATGATCTTCTCGATATTAAAAGTATCAGCTAGCCTAAAGAGGCTTCCTACATTGGCAGGGCTGGTAATGGAATCCAGTACCAGCACGATGGGGAATTTCTTTTCTTTAAATGGAATTTTGTTGTGTGATAACTGTATCAATTCTCAAATACGAATTTAATGATGTTTGCTCCCATTTGAAGGGCTTTTAATCGCACTTCCGGAGGATCATTATGAACCTGTTCATTTTCCCAGCCGTTACCCAGGTCACTTTCATAGGTAAATAAACAGATCAACCTGTCTTTTTCAAAGATCCCAAATGCTTGAGGAGGTTTGCCATCATGTTCATGGATCTTGGGTAAACCATCGGGAAAAGCATATGCAGTGTGGAAAATAGGGTGAGAGGCGGGAAGTTCAACCAGTTCTTTCTCAGGAAAGACTTTTTTAAGCTCTCGCTTAACATATTCTGCCATTCCGTAATTGTCATCTATGTGTAAAAATCCACCGCTTAATAGGTAACGCCTTAAATTCTCTGCATCCTCGGGACTGAAGAAAACATTTCCATGACCTGTCATATGTACAAATGGATACTGGAAAATGTTGGGACTTCCCGGCTCTACGGTTTCGGGTTTAGGATCTATTGAGGTGGAAATATTTTCATTGCAGAAATTAATGAGGTTTGGCAAAGAAGTAGGATTGCTGTACCAGTCACCGCCGCCCTTGTATTTAAGCACGGCAATTTCCTGACTGTACACCAGAACAGAAAGTGGGGAAAAAAATAAGAGGAGAAGAATCTTTTTCATCGCCGTAAATGGTAAAAATAGTAAAAAAAGAAAGGCTCTGGAGTACTATTCTTCGTTAATAAGTGCAGCTGTATGGCAAGCCACAATGGCTGCAGTTTCAGTGCGTAATCTACTGCTTCCAAGACTCACCGCTTCCCAACCCTTTTCAAGAGCCAGCTCTATTTCTTGTTGGGAAAAATCTCCTTCAGGCCCTATCAATATGGTTACTTCAGAATTTTTTTCGATCCTTTTAGAAAGCAGGTTCTTGTCTTCTGTATTTTCACAATGAGCAATGAATTTTTGCCCCTTTCGAGGTTGGAGAGAAAAATCAGAAAAAGAGACAGGCTCATTCAAATTGGGAAAGCGGGTATGAAGGGACTGTTTCAAAGCACTTTGTAATACCCTTTCAAATCGATTTAATTTGACCACCTTTCGTTCGCTGTGCTCACAAATTATGGGGGTGATCTCATGAACTCCAATTTCTGTAGCTTTCTCTAAGAACCATTCGTATCGATCGTTCATTTTGGTGGGTGCCACCGCCATGTGAAGGTGATAAGATGGGGGTGGTTCTTTTTCTGAACTTAAAATGCGGGCCATGCACTTATTCTGACCTGTTACTATTAATTGGGTAGTAAATAACCAGCCCTTCCCATTGGTCAAATGCAGCTGGTCACCCACTTTTTTCCGAAGCACTTTAACTATATGCCGGCTTTCTTCCTTTGGAAAAACTACTTCTTTGTCTCCTTCTGAAACTTCCGGATGAAAAAATAACTGCATGTGCCTACATTTTGATCCTGGCTTTTGCAGTGACACCCATGTCTGCAAAATTTCCCGTTATAAATTTATAATGCCCTGCAATGGCGATCATCGCAGCATTATCTGTAGTATATTCAAACTTCGGAATAAAAGTTTTCCAGCTGTACTTATTTTCAGCTTCTTTCAACACTCTTCTTATTCCGCTGTTTGCCGAAACGCCTCCCCCAATTGCGATTTGCCTGATCCCGGTCTGTTTTACCGACTTCTTAAGCTTGTCCATCAGGATATTGATGATGGTATGTTGAATAGAGGCGCAGATATCTTCAAGATTTTCTTCTATGAAATTCGGATTTTCCTTCAATTCCTTCTGAATAAAATACAGGATTGAGGTTTTGAGTCCGCTGAAACTGAAATTGAGATCACCCACTTTAGGCTTCGGAAATGGAAAAGCCTTGGGGTTCCCCTGCTGGGCATATTTATCGACCAAAGGACCGCCCGGGTAGGGAAGTCCCAATATTTTCGCGCTTTTATCAAAAGCCTCACCTACTGCATCATCCAGAGTTTCCCCAATGACCTCCATTTTAAAATAGTCAGAAACTTTCACGATCTGGGTGTGACCCCCGCTGATTGTGAGGGCAAGAAAAGGAAAATCCGGTTTGTCAAAACTTTCTTCTTCAATGAAGTGTGCGAGGATGTGAGCCTGCATATGGTTGACATCAAGAAGGGGAATATTCAATCCCAGAGCCATTGACTTTGCAAACGAAGTACCTACCAGCAAAGACCCCATGAGGCCAGGGCCGCGAGTGAAGGCAATAGCCGAAAGGTCATTCTTGCTAATACTAGCTTTTTTTAGAGCTTCGTGGATCACTGGAACAATATTTTGCTGATGGGCTCTCGAAGCCAGTTCTGGCACCACCCCGCCGTATTTTTTATGTATCTCCTGGGTGGCTACAACATTAGATAAAATTTTGCCATTGCAAAGAACGGCTGCGGCCGTATCATCACAGGAAGATTCGATGCCGAGAATATAAATTTTTTGTGAAGCCATCTTTATGATTTAGGCCTGAAAATTGTTAATATTGTTCGCAAAGTTATAACATAAAAATCTATCAGAAAATTCTGGAAAATATTGGGTAAAACAGTGATCGCACTGTTGCTTCTTTTTATCATTCTACTGATAGTTTTTTCTATTCCCGCTATTCAAACCTCGGTGGCTCGTAAGATCACCAATTCATTAAAAGAAAACCGGGATGTAGACATCACGATTGGAAGGATAGGGATCACCTATGGAGGAAAAATGGACCTTAAAGATGTGCTCATAAGGGACCACCACGAAGATACGCTTATCTTTTCCCGAAAAGTGACCACCTCGCTTGGCAGTTTTACCAGTTTGATTAACAATAATCCTACTTTAGGTAATACCACTGCGAGAAACCTTCAATTTGATCTCAAGATATATGAGGGGGAAGACAGGGACAATCTCAGCGTTTTTCTGAACAAGTTAAAGGCAGAGAAGAAGAAAGAAGCTTCCACTTTTTTAATGGCAATAGACGATCTTGAAGTTATTGATGGTAAATTTAGCTACGTTAATGAAAATGCCTTGAACCCTGAAATCCTCGTTTTAAATGATCTTAATTTGAATGCTGGGGATTTTCTTCTGGAGAATTCAGATATTAGTGTAGACGTTCGGAAGCTTTCGGCCCTTGAGAAAAGGGGGCTGGAAATTGACTTTTTGAGCACCGATTTTTCCTATACTTCTGAAGCTATGACTCTGGCGGGGCTGGAAATTAAAACCCCTGAATCCCTTATTGAAGCAGAAATAGCATTCGATACCCGTAACGGGTTTTCAGATTTTGTGAATACTGTACCGGTTTCTGCCCATTTTAAAACAGCGTCCATTTCCACCAATGATCTGAGGCCTTTTTATGAGGAGTTTGGTAGAGATCAAATGATCGACTTTTCAACCATTTTAAAAGGGGAGTTAAATAATTTCACCCTGAGCAACCTACAGCTTCAGGGATTGGACAGATCTCGAATTTCGGGCCGGTTGCTCGTCAAAAATGTCATGCCCGGAAGTGAAGAAAATTTTTCTATTGATGGTCATCTTTCAGAACTGGCCACTAATTATTATGATCTGGTCAATTTACTCCCTGGGCTTCTTCAGGAGAAATTACCCGCAGAGTTGCGGGAGTTTGGAAATGTGAGGGTACAGGGTGATGTTTTTGTTTCCCGAAATTCATTAATTGTAAATACCGACATCTTTTCACAATTAGGAACCGCAGATGTGGATATGACCATGCAGGATTACTCTGAAACGGCACAGGCAACATACAAGGGAAACCTGGTAGTAAGGAATATGAACATTGGGAAGTTGCTTAATGTTCCATCTTTAGGAAATACGACTTTTGATATTAACTTCAGTGGAAAAGGCCTTTCTTCAGAAACACTTAATTCTGAAGTTAGAGGGAGTGTTTCAAAATTTGTTTACCGCGGCTATGCCTATAACAACCTGAAGGTTCGAGGTACCCTTAAAGCACCTGTTTTCAATGGTAACCTTGTCTCTCTGGATCCTAACCTGCAAATGGAATTCAACGGACTGGCGGACTTTTCTGAAGGTACCAGTGTCTACGATTTTGAAGCCTCTGTGGGATATGCAGACCTTACAGCACTAAATCTTGTTACTCGTGACAGTACAGGGATATTCAAAGGGGATATCATCATGAACATGAGGGGGAGAGATCTTAATGATGCAGCGGGAAATATACTTTTGTTGAACACTTCCTATCAAAATGAGAACGACACCTATGTTTTTAATGATCTAAGGGTGATTTCCAGTTTTGAGGAGCAGGTACGTACCATAGAGATCAATTCTCCCGATGTTATTAACGGAACAGTAGAAGGGGTTTTTGACATAACCGAAGTCCCTGCCCTGGTTGAAAATGCCGTGGGAAGCTTGTATACCAATTACAGGCCAAACAAGATCACCACAGATCAATACCTGTCTTTTAACTTTGATATTTATAATAAGATCGTGGAGGTTTTCTTTCCCGAGATTACTCTTGCTCCCAACACGTATATAAGAGGAAGTGTTGAAAGTGATGAAAGTGAGTTTAGATTAGCCTTCAAATCTCCAGAGATCCAGGCCTTCAATAATATGTTTAGGCAAGTTAATATTCAGGTGGATAACTCAAACCCGCTTTTCAACACCTTCATTGAAATAGATAGTGTGGCAACAGGGATCTACAGTGTTTCCGATTTCAACCTGATCAATGTGACGCTCAATGACACTCTTTTTGTTCGATCAGAATTCAGGGGAGGTCCAAAGAATAATGACGAATATAATCTCAACATGTACCACACAATCAACGAAAATAATAATTCGGTAGTGGGACTGCAACGTTCAGATATTAAGTTCAAGGAAAGTGTTTGGCAGTTAAACGCAGAGAACAATAGATCAAATAAGATCATTTTTGATAATGGTTTTCAAAACGTGAGGGTAGATTCCCTGGTGCTGAGTCACCAGGATGAAGAAATAAGATTAACTGGTGCAATGAGGGATTCCACTTATAAGGATTTCAAAATGCAGTTCGAGAATGTAGATCTTTACAAGATCACTCCCGAGATTGACAAACTAGCCCTGGGAGGGGTAGTAAATGGGAGCCTCAATCTTCTGCAGCAAAAAGGAGCTTATTTTCCCAATACTTCCCTCACCGTAAGCGATCTAGTTATTAATGATGAGCTTCTTGGGAATTTAAACCTGGATGTAATGGGTAACAGGGATCTTAGTTTTTACAATGTAAATACTACTTTAAGGAACAAAGGCTTGGAATCCCTTTCGGCCATTGGAGAGATAGCCGTTGACACCGAAACTCCATCTATCAACCTGGATGTAGATCTACGAAATTTTAACATGGCAGCCTTTAGCCCTATTGGGGGTGAGGTGATCACCAATATTCGCGGCATGGTTTCGGGGAGTGCAGATGTTACCGGGAATTATAAGAACCCTGATTTTAACGGAAGATTATTTCTTAAAAAGGCGGGGTTAAGTATCCCATACCTGGAAGTAGATTACACTTTTGAGGAAAATGCGGTGGTCAATCTTAGTAAGCAACAGTTTGAATTTGATGATATTCAAATAAAGGACACCCGGTTTGGGACTACTGGAGTACTGGGTGGAACCATTTCACATCAAAATTTCCAAAAATGGGTGCTGGGGCTTAACCTTTCTTCAGATCGGCTTTTGGTATTAAATACTGAACAGGAAGAAGAATCCCTGTATTACGGTACTGCTTTCCTTGGAGGGACTACCTCTATCTACGGGCCCACATCAGAACTGGTGATTGACGTAATTGGAACCACCCGGCGGGGCACTGTTTTTAAGATTCCTATTTCTGATACTGAAAGTATTGGAGATAATTCTTTTATTCATTTTTTAAGTCCAGAAGAAAAAGCCGCACGCCTGGCCGGAGAAGAAATAGAGTTACAGGAAGTAAAAGGACTGGAATTGAATTTTGATCTTGACGTGACCAGTGATGCTCTGGTGGAATTGGATGTTGACGGAAGTATTTTACGTGGCAGGGGAGCAGGTACTTTATTGATAGAGATAAACACCCTTGGAAAATTCAATATGTGGGGTGATTTTATTGCCAACACCGGAGAATATATTTTTAATTATGGTGCCCTTCAAAAGCGATTTGCCGTTCGCCCGGGTGGAAGTATAAACTGGAGCGGTAGTCCTACTCAGGCCGATCTTAATTTAAGTGCAGTGTATGAGGCTCATGCCAATCCTGCGATCATTCTTGATAATCCGGGGGTTAGCCGTAGAATACCGGTAGATGTGGTGATCAATTTACAGGGAGATCTTATCCAGCCCGATATTTCCTTCAACCTGGAATATCCTAATGTAACTTCAGCTGTTCGTTCAGAGCTGGAATACAAAATTGGCACCAGTGGAAATACAGAAGCCCAGGCATTTTCCTTGCTGGCTCTTGGTCAATTCTATACCCCAGATGTCTTTGGAGGCAATGCGGGTAGTGCCATTCTGGGAGGTGTTTTTCAAAGTGCTTCTTCAGGATTGTTCAGCAGCCTGGTAGGAGATGAGGACGGAGGAGTTTTCGAAGTAGGGCTTAATTACGAACAGGGTTCAAGAACTCCCGAACAATCAACTGCCGACCGGTTTGGGGTGACATTATCCACCCAAATAAGTGAACGGGTCTTGATCAATGGCCAGGTGGGGGTGCCCGTTGGCGGAGTTACAGAAACCGTTATTGTTGGAAATATTGAGATCGAATTTTTACTGAATGAAGAAGGGAATCTCAGGGCAAAGATCTTTAACCGAGAAAATAACATTCAATATCTTGGTGAAGAGCTTGGCTTTACCCAGGGGATTGGATTGTCTTACCAGGTGGATTTCGATACCTTCAAGGAATTAATGCGAAAGATCCTAAATCAAGAAATAGTCGCCGCTACTATACCCCGGGAGGAAGAAGAAGAAAAAGAGCAGCAAAAGAGTCTGGCACCAGATTATATTCGCTTTCCCGGAGAAGAGCAATAAGGTCTCTTAACGGGAAAGCAACTTCTTATTTTACCGCGATCATACTGATCTCTACATTCACAAATTTTGGTAAATTAGCAACCTCTATAGTCTCCCGCGCAGGGGCAGTGTCTTCATCAAAATATTTGGAGTAGACGGTATTGATCTCCGAAAAATTGTTCATGTCGCTAATGAAGATCGAACTTTTCACTACGTTGTCGAAGTCCATATCTGCAGCCTGTAAGACAGCTTTAAGGTTACGCATTACCTGTTCCGTTTCTTCCTGAATGGTTGACATCATCAATTCCCCGTTTACGGGATTGATCGCGATCTGTCCTGAAATGAAAAGTGTGTTCCCGGCTAAGACAGCCTGGTTGTAAGGGCCAATGGGGGCAGGTGCGTCTTTGGTTTGAATGATCTTTTTCATAAGATAAAATTTATAGTTCTCGGTCACGTTGTCTGCGCTTATCATATTTGATATCGCGTAGCAGTGCAGATTTAATACCTATAAAGAAATTCCACTGCTCATATCTTCCAAATGGTGTCCAGTTAAAGGTCATACGCCAGCTTTTTAAATCTCTTGCGAATCGCAGCTGGGTATGGGTGAATCCGTTGTTCACAAAATCATATCCCGAGGATGCTCCAACAGTCCACCTTGGTGAAAGTTCCACATCTCCCGAGAACATAAGTGAGTGTGAAGATAACTGATTTTGCCTGGCTGTATTGGAATAATTCATAGTGTATGCCAGACGCAGGTCCCAGGGTATCTTAAAGTTGTACCAGGCGTTTTCGTCTTCCTCTTCCTGGGCGACATCTTCTTCTTTTTCATCGTAAAAAGTGCCATCGAGTTCCATTCCTTTTCCGAAAAGATCATCAGGCCGCCCACCGTTCCTAAAAGTCTCGTTACTTAAACGATTGGTATTCTCAACGCCACCCGAAAAATCCCTGCTGGAGAAAGAGTAACCAAAGCTCACATTGGCATTGGTCATTCTAAAAAGGCTTCCGCCATTGTTAATGTTAAGTCTGTCGATCCTTCGATTATCATTATTCAGAGCATAGATATCCAGGTTAGTCCCAAAATTGATGTCCAGCTTTTGCTGTATGATTGGCAGGGTACCCCTAATACTAATTGGAGAGAGCCTCAAGGAATCTCCTGCCAAATTGTAAGAGGTGCTAACGTTCAGGTTGTTCAGTAATTTTACTTTTCTGGGTTCAGCATCAGCAGAATCCTTGACTTTGGCCTCAAAGGTATTGCTAAGGGAAAGCCCAATGGAACTTGAAAAGTTTTTTCCTGGAGGTCCGTAAAGCGTACCCTGAAAACGGGAAAATTCTACTTCCCTTTCCTCACGGCCAGGCGCTTCGGGTACAAAATAGGAATCATAATAATAGTCGAAACCGGGATTAATATTATAGCTTATACTTGGACGAATTACATGCCTTATAGCCTGATATTTACTGTCTGGGCTAAAATTTACAGTCCCGTAAATCGTGGTTCCGATACTGGTGTTAAAATTATAGGTGCGAAAGGAATCAAAACCGCTCACGGTGTCAATGACTTCCCGCTGCAATTCTTCATCAAATGATCGGTCAAAGGTTTTAAAAACCCAGTTTTCGGTGTAATTACCTCCGGCATTTACGCTCAGGTAATTAAAAAGTTTAAAGTTAGTGGTTAATGGAACCGAATGCTGGGCTCCCATTACCGCGTTTTCAAACATCTCGGGTTTAAAAAACAGGGAATCGGTGGTGGTAAACCGGTTTTCTCCTCTAAAATTATATTGAAAATTTATGTTCTCAATTATACCCTTTTTGGCGCCGATTTTTGGTTCAAAGGGGTAGATCCTGGCCACACTCGCCTGTATGGTTGGCAGGGTCATGTTGATTTGTTGCGTATTGGTGTTCTGGCTGTGAGTGGCCGTAATACTCAAATTCACCTGGGGTTCTATAGGAAAAGTTTTGGAATAGGAAACCGATGAGCTCAGGGTATTGGTAAGCCTGCTTCCGGCATTACTCTGGTTAGTCGAGGCCTGGTAATAATCACTACTACCAAGATTTACCGAGGCAGAAAATCTTGAGGTAGGATTGGCTTTTTGATCCTGGGTGTGATACCATCTTAGGTTGTACACAGATGATTCAGAATAATCTGGAAAACCTCTTTCGCTGTTAATAAGCTTTTCGAATCTGAGACTTAAATTTCCTCTGAACCGGTACCGGAGAGCATAAGCCGATTCCAACCTGAGCCCGTAACTCCCGTTTGTGTAATAATCTCCAAGAGTGGTGAGATCCATATAATCGCTAATGGCAAAATAATATCCCCCGTTCTGCAAAAAATATCCCCGGTTGTTATCTTCCCCAAATGAAGGGATAATGAAACCTGAGGTTTCTTCTTCTGTCATTGGGAAATATCCAAAAGGAAGCCCCAGGGGAGTAGGAACGTCTGCAATGTACATATTGACCAGTCCCGACACGATCTTTTTGTCGGGGACGAATTTTATTCTTCGGGCATAGAAATAATAGTCGGGATTCTCCAAATCTTCAGAGGTGGTGAATTTTACATTTTTCATGTAAAACACCGAATCATTTTCTCGTTTGGTCACTTCCCCAAAAACCTTGAACTCGCCCTGTTCGGTGCGGGAATTGAAGACAAGAGCCTTTTCTGTATCAAAATTAAACCTTATGGAATCTGGTCTTACCACGCTTTGAGCCTGTGTGAAAACAGGTTTTTGGGTGTAGGTTCCGGTTGAATCGGGGATCCCGTAAGCATACACTTCATTCTTCTCATTATCCAGGATGATCTTTCCTGCGGTAATGTTGATGTCACCATAGGTAATCTCTGCGTTATTGTAAAGGTATAACCTGTTCTCCCTGGGACTAAGTCTCATGTAATCTTCAGCCGAATATACCACCTGATCTGTCAGGATCTGCCTTTTGGGTTTAATTGTATCTTGTGTGGTGGTAGATAACTGGGGTACAGGAGCTTCAATTTTCAGGGAATCCTGCATGGGCAAAGCGGGTTCTCTTTCAGCGGGAATGCGAATACCTTCTTTAGTAGGGATTTCCTGTGCTATGGTTTTGGTGAAATTTATCAGCAAAAAAATACTGCAGGAAAGTATGTAAAGTATATTTGTCCGCAATTCCAGATGTACTATTTTTGTGAGTGTGGCTTGTTTTTTGAAGTCTCAAAATTACATATATTTTTTAAGCTACCTTTTGGGTTTGTCAAAAAATAAAATAACCACTTATTTATACCGTTATTACCATATGAAAACGAATTTTGTTGCCCTCTTAGTTTGTATTCTCGCAGGTTTTATTTCTTCGGAAGCCATTGCCTTCAATAGAGAGCCCCCAAGGGAAAAATTCGTGGTTGTGCTGGATGCAGGTCATGGAGGCCAGGATCCTGGAAACCGTGGAAATGGTTTTTATGAAAAAGATATTGCTTTGAATATTGTTCTGAGCGTTGGTGCTGAACTGGAGAAACTTCCAGACGTCAAAGTGATCTACACCAGGAAGACCGATGTATTTGTTACCCTGGCAGGACGTGCAGAAATAGCCAATAAAGCTGAAGCCGACCTCTTTATTTCCGTTCATTGTAACGCTCATAATTCGCAGGCCTCAGGAACCGAAACATTCGTTTTGGGGCTTCACCGTAATGAAGACAACCTTAAAGTGGCCATGAGGGAAAACCAGGTTATCTATTTGGAGGAAGATTACGAAGTTACTTATGACGGATTTAACCCTGATTCTCCTGAATCTTATATAGGTCTGACCCTGATGCAGGAAGAATACCTAGATCAAAGTGTACTTTTGGCAGATTATATTCAGAAGAAATTCGCCTTTGATCTAAACCGTGGAAACCGCGGAGTGAAGCAGGCAGGTTTTCTTGTGCTTAGACAAACTTACATGCCAAGTGTATTGATTGAAACCGGGTTTTTGACCAATAAAGGGGAGGGAGCCTTTCTTAACAGCCGTTCTGGACAGGATAAAATATCGACAGCAATTGTAAAAGCTGTAGTAGATTACAAAAATTCCATAAACCTGGATGTTTTTGAAGGACTTGCAGAAAACCCGCCTATAAAAGTAGATCCACAGGTGGCGTCAACTCCTTCAGATGAATATAAAGATGTTACTTTTAGGGTGCAGCTGGCTGCAACGGGAAAAAAAATGGAAACAAGTCCTAAAAATTTTAGGGGTTTAACAAATGTTTTCAGAAATAAAGAGGGGAAACTATATAAGTACTATTATGGGGCAACTTCCAGCTACGTTCAGATCAAGGAATTACATGAAGTAGCAAAAAAGAAAGGTTTTGAAACCAGTTACATTGTTGCTTTTCGTAATGATGACAAGATTAGCGTGAATGAGGCGTTAAAAACAAAGATGAAATAAAGGAACTTTTCTATATTTATTTTTAAATTTGTGCTTCATCAAATAAAAATTCTTTGTGAAATATACTAAGGAGGTTAAAACTGCACTTTTGGCCCTGGTTGCCATTCTTCTTTTCATATTCGGATACAGCTTTCTTAAAGGTAAAAACTGGTTTGATTCCAGTAGGACCTTTTATGCTGTATATAATGATGTAGAAGGCCTTACAGCCTCATCTCCGGTAACCATCAATGGTCTGGAAGTAGGGAACGTTACCAATATCAGTTTCCTGAATACTTCCGGTCAACTCCTTGTAACGTTTACCGTGGATAATGAATTCCCTTTTTCCAAAAACAGTATTGCCCAGATCTATGGAGGTGGATTGATTGGCGGTAAATCTATTGGTATCCTGCCAGAATATGAGCAGGGAAATATGGCGAAATCTGGAGATACTCTTGACAGCGCGATAGAAGAGGGACTGCTTGAACTGGTTAACGAAAGACTTACTCCGTTACAGGAGAAAGTGGAAAAAGTAATTGTGAGCACAGATTCTCTGGTCAATGCGTTCAACCAGATTTTGAACGAGGAAACCAGGAAAGATCTTAAAAGGAGTATTGAGGACCTGTCACAAACAATGGCCTCTCTTAAAAATACCGCACAAAGTGCAGATAATATTCTTTCTGAGAATTCTCCAAAACTAAACCGCACTTTTACCAACCTGGATGAAATGTCAACTAATCTAAATAATTTTTCAGATTCGATTTCTCAGGTTGACTTGAAGAAGATGACAGATGATCTGGAAAGTGCTGTTGCCAATTTTCAGACAGTTACTGAGAAGCTAAACAATGGTGAAGGAACTGCGGCTAAATTAATTAATGATCCATCGGTGTATAACAACCTGGAAAAAGCAACCAACCAGCTGGATGCGCTCATTCAGGATGTAAAACTAAATCCAAAGCGATACGTTCATTTCTCTATCTTTGGAAAAAATCCGGGTCCATATTCCCCTCCAAAGGATTCATTAAGATAACCCTTCAACCAACCAACTATGCAAATCATTGCGCAAATCGCCTTCGTAATTCTTCTAATCGTCGGAATTGGCTTTTTTGTCAGGAACATCCGCCGAATGATCCGAAATATAAATCTGGGACGGCAAGTTGACCGTAGTGATCACCGCGGAGAGCGGTGGAAGAAGACCTTGAAAATTGCTATAGGTCAATATAAAATGGTGAAAAGACCAGTCTCCGGAGTGGTTCATATTCTGGTTTATCTGGGGTTTATAATAGTGAATATTGAAGTCCTGGAAATTGTAATTGACGGGATTTTTGGAACCCATAGAATCCTTTTCCTAACCGGCGGATTCTATAGCTTTTTAATAGCCACTATAGAAATACTTGCCCTGCTGGTACTTACCGGGGTGATCATCTTCTGGATTCGTAGGAACATCCTTAATATACGTCGTTTTATGGCACGTGAGATCACTAAATGGCCCAAAGATGATGCGAATTATATCCTTTACTTTGAAATGGCTCTTATGATCCTGTTTTTTGTGATGAACGGTGCAGACCTGCAATTACAGTTAATGGCTGTAGAAGGATACGCCATTGCCGAAGAGGGGCAGATCGCGGGATTCTTTCCCGTGAGTCAATTACTTTTGCCGTTGTTTGATGGTTTGAGCGTGACCACTCTGGTAGCTATAGAAAGAACTGCCTGGTGGCTGCATATTGCAGGAATTTTATTCTTTTTGAATTATCTCTATTATTCGAAGCACCTCCATATTCTTTTAGCCTTTCCCAATGTCTATTATTCCAAGATCAGGCCAAAAGGAGAATTAGATAATATTGATGCGGTTACTAAAGAAGTGCAGTTGATGATGGATCCCGATGCCGATCCCTTTGCCGCACCGGCAGAGGCTGAAGGGGGAGAAGAAGGAGAGCCCGAAAAATTTGGGGCTTCAGATGTTTTCGATCTAAACCGGGTTCAATTATTAAATGCTTATACCTGCACTGAATGTGGTAGATGCACAGATGAATGCCCTGCCAATAATACTGGTAAATTACTTTCACCGCGAAAGATCATGATGGATACCAGGGATCGCCTGGAAGAAGTTGGAGGGATAATTAACCAGAAAGGCTCATTTGAGGATGACGGGAAACAATTATTGGATGATTATATTCTTCGGGAAGAGATCTGGGCATGTACTACCTGTAATATGTGTGTAGAAGCTTGTCCCGTAGGAATTGATCCCCTTTCCATAATTGTGGAAATGAGGAGGTATCTCATGATGGAACAAAGTGCCGGTCCTGCAGATCTCAACAATGCAATGAGCAATATAGAAAACAACGGCGCGCCCTGGCCTTATAACCAGATGGACCGCTTAAACTGGGCAAACGAGAATTAAGTCCTAATATAGTACCAAGTAGCCCCCGGTTACTTTAAATTTTAAACAATGGCTGAAAATATTAAAGTGCCTACCATGGCAGAATATATGGCAGAAGGCAAAAAACCTGAAGTGTTATTTTGGGTGGGATGCTCCGGAAGTTTTGACGACCGTGCCAAAAAAATTACTAAAGCATTTGTGCGATTACTTAGTAAGGCAAATGTTGACTTTGCTGTACTGGGAACAGAAGAAAGTTGTACCGGAGATCCTGCAAAGCGGGCCGGAAACGAATTTTTATACCAGATGCAGGCTGCGGGAAACATTGAAGTCCTCAATGGATACGAGATTAAAAAGATCGTGACCACCTGCCCTCATTGTTTTAATATCATCAAAAATGAGTATCCGGGGTTAGGTGGAAATTATGAGGTGATGCACCATACCACTTTTCTTAAATCATTACTGGATGAAGGCAGATTAACGGTAGAAGGAGGTAAGTTCAAAGGAAAGAGAATAACTTTCCACGATCCCTGTTATCTGGGTCGAGGAAATGATATTTATGAAGCTCCACGTGAGCTTTTAAGGAAACTGGAAGTGGAGCTCATAGAGATGAAAAGGTGTAAACAAAATGCCATGTGCTGTGGAGCCGGTGGAGCCCAGATGTTCAAGGAACCAGAGCCGGGTAAAGAAGATGTCAATGTGGCAAGGACAGAGCAGGCCATGGAAGTTAAACCTGAAGTGATCGCGGCGGGATGTCCATTTTGTAACACCATGATGACAGATGGGGTAAAAGCAAAAGACCAGGAAGGGGATATCGAAGTGATGGATATTGCCGAAATGATTGCTAGTGCTGAAGATCTTTAGACATAAATAATGTCAGAAGTTAAAAGAGGTTGAAATATTAAATTTTTCAGCCTCTTTTAGTTTTACTTTAATTTTAATTGCTCCTCCTTTGGAGCAGGGTTTCTTACCAGGTTGACAATATCTTCATCAGTAAGGCCTTCTTCTATGTAATCACCTTGTTTTCCAAGAGTATAAGCATATTCTTCAACATTTGTCACGTATGGTGCTTGTTGTCTCTTTTTTTCTTTTTCACCATATCCTTTCAAGTAGGCTACCACCAGCTTATCATCACTTACCTCCAAATGCTTTTGCGCTTCGAATTTTTCCAGGATGTGTAATCCTTTTGCAACACCAAGGCTTAGCATTGCCATATGTGTTGTCCCGTTCCCGTAGTATTGAGGCTGTAGGTGGTATTTATGAACGGGTGTTGTGATGGTATGAAAATATGATTCCACATAATTATTTTTTTCATCCCAGATGCTACCCACCTCTATGTGAATCTCGTGATTTTCTCTCAACCAGTCCCTTACGGCATATAAATGATTTTCGGGATCGGAAAATCCCATGGAACGTGCAGTTTCCAGGATATCTCTATAACGCTCTTTCATACTACAAAATTAAGTGGCTTTAACTCTTGAACTATGATAGGTGTCACCTTTTGAGATTTTTTGAATTTTTCTTTTCAATGCTTGTTCTCAGTCAATTACGGGATATGAATTTGGTGCGTAATTTGTTGTTAACTTTAACGAACTGCAGTTTGAACACTGCTGCAAATCAGTTAGTTTTGCATAACATTAAATCCACGTACATGTTTGTCCCATTTGAAAATCTACCGGATAGTTCCCGGGTATGGATCTATCAGGCTAATCGCTCTTTTACAGACCAGGAGCAACAGGAAATACACGAAAAACTTCAGAAGTTCATTGAAGAGTGGACTGCACATGGTGCCGATCTCAAAGCTTCTTTTGAAATCAAGTACCGAAGATTCATTATTCTGGCTCTCGACCAGAAAATGAATGCAGCTACAGGATGTTCTATTGATGCCTCGGTACATTTCATCCAGGAGCTGGAGAAAGAATATGGAGTAGATCTGCTTGACAAGATGAATGTGTCGTACAAGCAGGGGGAGCATATTGCCTATAAAACTCTAACCGATTTCCGAAAAATGGCAAAGGATCGTGCTGTATCCCCAAAGACCATTGTTTTCAATAACTTAGTGAATAATAAAGCCGAATACCTTTCAGACTGGGAAGTTCCCGCCTCTGAAAGCTGGCATAAGCGATTTCTTAATTAATGATAAAAAAAGGTTCTTTTTTCTGCCTCTTTATTGTTTCATTATTTTTTCAATTCTCCTTCTCACAAAGCCGGCCACTAATTTCTGCCAGTCCTGAGCTCCAACGAAAGTGGGTAGATAGTATCTACAGTGAAATGACCCTGCAAGAAAAAGTGGGGCAGCTGTTTATGGTTGATGTCTTCTCCAGTGGTTCGGAGAAGGACTTTGAAAAGGTAAGAAAGCTGATCACCGAACAAAAGGTGGGCGGTGTGATCTTTTCTAAAGGTGGTCCACAACGGCAGGCCAAACTCACAAATGAGTTCCAGCAACTTTCAAGTGTACCCCTATTGATAGGAATGGATGCAGAGTGGGGACTTGCGATGCGTTTGGATTCAACATACGCTTTCCCCTGGAATATGACCTTAGGAGCCATTCAGGATCTGAAGCTGGTAGAAGAGGTGGGTGCCCAGATCGCAAAACACTCTAAACGTTTGGGAGTGCATCTTAATTTTGCACCTGTGGTGGATATCAATACCAACCCCGATAATCCTATTATTGGCAACAGGTCTTTTGGAGAGGAAAAACATAATGTCGCCAAAAAAGCCACGGCATTCATTCGTGGGATGGAACGTGAAAATGTTTTGACCAGTGCAAAACATTTCCCTGGGCATGGCGATACAAGCCAGGATTCCCATAAGACCTTACCTACTGTAGATTTTTCAAAGAGCAGGATCTACCGGGAGGAGCTGTATCCTTATATGGCCCTAATGGATGAAGGACTGAGTAGTGTGATGGTGGCTCATTTAAATGTTCCCGCTCTTGAAGAGCGATCAAATTTTCCTTCTTCACTTTCTCATGAAATCGTGACAGGCATACTTAAGGAACAGCTGGAATTCAACGGACTAATAATTACCGATGCGCTTAACATGAGGGGTGTGGCCGATTTTGATGAATCTGGTGAAATTGATCTCGCCGCTTTTTTGGCTGGAAACGATGTCCTGTTAATGTCTAAAGATGTACCTAAAGCCAGTAGTAAAATTATTTCTGCTTACAATGAAGGCTTGATCACAGAAGAACGATTAAAGAATTCAGTGCGAAAGATTCTTTATGCCAAGTTCAAGGCTGGTTTAAATAATTATGCACCAGTTAAAACCGCTTACCTTATTGAGGATCTTAACAGTATTAAAAATGAGGTGTTGGCACATCAGCTATATGAGAGTGCGATGACGGTGGTAAAGAATGACAGGGGTACAGTTCCCGTTCGGGATCTTGAAAAAAGTAAAATAGCTTATGTTCATTTTGGACAAGATTCCGGAACTGTTTTTCATGAGCATCTAAACCGCTATACACAGGTAGACGCTGTTTCTGCCCAAAATCTTAACGCACTTATGGAGGAGCTTGAAAAATATAACCTGGTCATCATTGGTTATCATCAATCCAATAGTTCTCCATGGAGTAGTTATAAAATAGATCAAAAAGAGCAGGCGTGGTTATATGAAATTGCCAGAAAGAACAAAGTGATTTTCAATGTCTTCACAAGTCCCTATTCTTTATTGGATCTAAAATCCACGGGAAATTTTGAAGCGATCCAGGTGGCTTATCAAAATAGTGATCTTGCTCAAGAAAAGGCAGCTGAACTCATCTTTGGAGCCATTGACGCCAAAGGAAAACTTCCCGTAAGTGCAGGGAGAGAATTTCCTGCAGGAACAGGCTATAAGACGAGGAACTTAAACAGGCTGTCTTATGGCCTTCCCGAAAGTGTAGGGATGAACTCCTATAAACTGAAAAAAGTGGATTCTTTGGTGCAGGCAGTTGTAGATAAAAAAATGGCGCCCGGGCTCCAGGTACTGGTGGCTCGTAAAGGCAAGGTGATCTATGAAAATTATGCCGGCTACCATACTTACGAGAACAAGATTCCGGTGAAGTCAACAGATGTTTATGATCTGGCTTCTCTTACCAAAATTTTGTCTACCCTTCCTCTAATAATGGAACTGGTAGATAAGGATGAAATGGATCTTACCACTACACTTGGGGAAATGTTACCTAGTTTCAGGGGGACAGATAAAGCAGATATCACTCTTTTGCAAATGTTATCACATTATGCTCGATTTAAGTCCTGGATCCCTTTGCACAATCTGACTATCGATCCTCAGACTGGCAGGCCAGACAAAAAGTATTTAAGGGATAAGGAATTTCCCGGGTACAATACCAAAATAGCTGAGGGCATGTTTATTCGAAACGATATCAGAGATTCGATCGTGAGAGTTATAAGAGATAGCGAATTGAACAAGATAAGGGAATACCGGTACAGTGATCTTCCGTATTACCTGTTAAAGACTTACCTGGAGAACATTTATGGGACTTCCCTGGATTACCTTACGCAAGATCATTTCTACAAACCTTTGGGAGCCAACAACACCACTTATTTGCCATTGAACAAATTTCCGAAGGAAAAGATCGTTCCTACAGAAAATGACAATATTTGGCGCAAACAATTGCTTCAGGGTTATGTACATGACCAGGGAGCAGCTATGCTGGGAGGAATAGGAGGCCAGGCAGGACTCTTCTCTAATGCCAATGATGTGGCCAAAATTATGCAAATGTATCTTAACGGAGGAGAATACGGGGGGGTAAAATATTTTGATCAGGAAACCATTGACAAGTTCAATACTTGTTATTACTGTGAGGATGAAGTAAGAAGGGGTGTCGGTTTTGATAAACCTCAATTGCAGGAAGCCGGTCCTACCTGTGGCTGTGTCTCCATGACCAGCTTCGGCCATAGCGGATTTACGGGAACTTTAACCTGGGCAGACCCTCATGAAGAAATAGTTTACGTATTTTTATCGAATCGTGTACATCCTTCCGCAGAAGAAAAGAAATTAATTCGAGAGGGTATTCGTACTAAGATACAGGAAGTAATTTACGAAGCTATAGAGCGTTAAAAGAATGAAAATCGCCATTGTTTGTTACCCCACCTTTGGGGGGAGTGGAGTGGTTGCCACAGAATTGGGCATGGCCCTTTCCAAAAGAGGCCATGAAGTCCATTTTATAACCTATAAGCAGCCGGTTAGACTGGAGCAGCTTTCGGGAAACATCCATTTTCACGAGGTGAATGTGCCCGAATACCCATTGTTCCATTACCAGCCTTATGAATTGGCCTTGAGCAGTAAACTGGTAGATATGGTGAAGCTTCACGATATTGAAATGCTGCATGTTCATTATGCCATTCCTCACGCTTATGCCGGTTTTATGGCAAAAAAAATGCTGGAGGAAGAAGGGATTTTCCTGCCTATGGTGACTACCCTGCATGGAACAGACATCACCCTGGTGGGTAATCATCCTTTCTACAAACCCGCGGTTACATTCAGTATCAATAACAGTGATGTGGTGACCTCGGTATCGCAAAGTCTTAAGGCAGACACCCTGAGACTATTTAAGGTTCGAAAGGAAATAGAGGTTGTACCTAACTTTATAGATACTTCAAAATATACCAACTCCTTCAGTAATTGTCAGCGGTCTATGTTGGCTGCCGGAAACGAAAAGATCATCACACACGTGAGTAACTTTAGGAAGGTGAAACGTATAGATGATGTGGTCATGATCTTCTACAATATTCAGGAAAAAGTTAACTCGAAGCTAGTCATGGTGGGGCAGGGGCCTGAGCGGGAAATGGCTGAAGAACTTGTAGCCGAATTGGGTATCGAGGAGAAGGTATTATTCCTGGGAGAATCTAACGAGATCGATAAGGTGCTGGGCTTCTCAGACCTGTTCCTGTTACCCTCAGAAAATGAAAGTTTTGGTTTGGCCGCGCTTGAAGCAATGGTCAATGGAGTACCTGTGATCTCCACGAATACCGGCGGACTTCCAGAAGTAAACAAACAAGCTTTTTCAGGTTATCTGAGTGAGGTAGGTAATGTGAAGGAAATGGCAGACAATGCCGTTTCTATTCTAAGTAGTGATGACAATCTGAGCAGGTTCAAAGAAAACGCCCGTAAACAAGCCTTCAATTTTGATATTTATACCGTGGTTCCTTTATACGAAAATCTTTATAAGCAAGCACAGGTGAAAGTTAGAGAACAAAAAAAGGCTGCCAAAAAAATATTTTAGGCAGCCTCTTATGCTTCTAATATAAAAGGTTAGAACTGGTATCTCAACCCAAGAGCGATGTCAAAATCCAGGTCGTCGTAGTAATCAATAAAACCTATTTCTGGTCTAAAGTCAAGCGAGATCAATAGGGGGAAATCGAAGTTATATTCAATACCAACATCTCCTGCGACAAGGGCGAAAAAGTCATTGTCCCCATTGTCAATGTCTACTGAACCAATTCCTCCACCAACACCTGCATACCAGTTGAAACCTCCATCGATGTTCCATACCCACTGGTATAATCCTGTCAATCGAAAGGCATCTGCATTATCATGGCTTCTCCAGCCAAGGTCGAATTCTAATCGATTGTTTTCTGATAAACCGTGTTGATAGGAAATTTCAGTTCCGAATCCGTCATTGTCACCAAGTCTCAGCCCCAGGGCATGATCAGCGATCATCTGCGCCTGTGAAGTCAGGGTAAATCCAAATAAACAAATGGCTAGTAAAATCAATTTTTTCATGTCTTCTCTTTTAATTAGTTTTAGACAAAATTAGGATTTCTGTTATTCCGCAATCCTAATACTCTCGCTAATGTATTGTTAAATTTCTACGCATAACGCAAAGAAGGGCTGGTTTTCAGCTGTTTGATATAAATCAATGAAGGAAAAATTAGAGCAACTTGCCCTGCTGTTGGAAGGAGAACTCCACACTGATGATCTTTGGAGAAGCATATTTGCTACAGATGCTTCTGTTTACAGGACTTTACCTTTAGCGGTGGCATATCCTGCATCCAAGGCTGATATTCAGGAATTAATTAAGTTCGCCCAAGCAAATTATACTTCTCTAATTCCGCGAACCGCCGGCACTTCCCTGGCCGGTCAGTGTGTTGGAGAAGGTATTGTGGTAGATGTTTCAAAATATTTTACAGAGATTCTTCAGGTGAATGAGAAAGACAGAACGGTGCGGGTGCAGCCGGGGGTAATTCGAGATGATCTCAACAGGTTCCTCCAGCCTTACGAACTGTTCTTTGGGCCCAATACCTCTACTTCAAACAGGTGTATGATTGGAGGAATGGTGGGGAACAACTCCAGTGGTACTACTTCCATAAAATATGGGGTGACACGTGACAAGGTGCTGGAGATGAAAGTCTTGCTTTCTGATGGTTCTGAAGCCTCTTTTTCTGAGATTTCTTCGGAAGAGTTCCGTGGCAAAATGAAGTTGGATTCCCTGGAAGGGGAGATCTACCGTAAGTTATATGAAGAACTTTCACCTGAAAGTATTCAGGAACAAATCACTGCCGGTTTTCCCAAACCTGAAATTCACCGCCGAAATACCGGGTATGCTGTTGATAGCCTTATTGATTCTGAAGTTTTTTCAGGATCTTCCAAAAAGTTGAATATAGCCGAACTTCTTTGCGGTAGCGAAGGAACTCTTGCTTTTACAACTGAAATTACTCTTCAACTGGACTCCTTACCACCCAAAAATGCGGTTATGATCGCCGCTCATTTTGATTCGGTGGAAAAATGCCTGCAGGCGGTTGTGCCTGCCATGCAGCATAATCTTTTCACTTGTGAAATGATGGATAAAGTTATCCTCGACTGTACCAAGAACAGCATTAAATACCGCGAGAACAGGTTCTTCATAGAAGGGGATCCTGCCGCCATTTTGATGCTCGAGCTACGGGCAAAGGATGAACTTTCATTGACAGACAAAACAGCTGAACTGCTCAAAACCTTGACCAATTCTGGTCTGGCTTATGCTTTGCCGGTACTTCGAAGTGATACCATTGATCTCGCTCTCGAATTGAGGAAGGCGGGGCTGGGATTACTGGGGAATATTGTGGGTGACAGGAAAGCCGTGGCCTGTATTGAAGATACGGCAGTCGCTGTGGAAGATCTCGCGCCTTACATCAATGAATTTACTGCTCTAATGAAAGAGTATGGGCAGGAAGCCGTGTATTACGCCCATGCCGGAGCAGGGGAACTCCACCTGAGACCTATTCTTAATTTGAAGAAGGAGGAGGATGTAGGGCTTTTTAGGAAGATCACGGAAGATGTCGCTTCCCTGGTAAAAAAATATGGAGGTTCCTTTAGCGGAGAACACGGGGACGGAAGGGTGCGTGCAGAATTTATCGAATTCATGATTGGTGCTGAAAATTACCGGTTGCTGAAAAAGATTAAAAACATCTTTGATCCCGGTCACATTTTCAACCCCGGTAAGATCATCGATGCCCCGCCAATGGATGAAGGGTTGCGTTATCAACCGGGCAGGAATGAACCGGAAATAAATACCCTGTTGGATTTCTCAGATTCCCTTGGGATTCTTCGCGGCGCCGAAAATTGTAATGGGAGTGGTGATTGCCGTAAACCAGTGGAAGCAGGCGGGACCATGTGTCCCAGTTACCGTGCCACCCGCAATGAAAAAGATACCACCAGAGCCCGCGCCAACGCGCTGCGGGAATTTTTGACGAATTCAGAAAAGAAGAACAGGTTTGATCACCACGAATTAAAGGAAGTACTGGAGCTGTGTATCAGCTGCAAAGGCTGCAAGAGTGAATGTCCTTCAAACGTCGATATGGCTGCTTACAAGGCAGAATTTGAATACCAGTACCAAAAAGCGAACGGTAGCTCCATGAGGAGCAGGGCTTTTGCCTACAATACCCGCTTGAACAAGTTGGCATCGCATTTTCCACATGTGTCCAGAGCTGTATTCACCAATACAATTACTTCGGGACTACTTAAAAGGATGTTAAAAATCTCACCGGCAAGAAATATGCCCATGGTAGCATTAGAAACAGTTAGTTCTTTCTACCGGAAAAATCTGCCAAAAGAGGTAAATCCCATTCAGAAAGTATACCTCTTCAATGATGAATTTACTAATTACCTGGATTCTGAGGTAGGTAAGGCAGCATTGAATCTTCTCAGGGGGCTTAATTACGAGGTTGAGATAGTGGAACATCCCGAAAGTGGCCGAAGCTTTATTTCAAAAGGCTTTTTGGAGCAGGCAAAGAAAGTAGCCAATAAGAATGTGGAAATTTTCAGTAGAATTATTTCTGAAGAAACTCCATTGCTTGGATTAGAACCTTCGGCTATTCTCACTTTCAGAGATGAGTACTTGCGCCTTGCGAACGATAAGTCTACAGCCGAAAACTTGTCCAAAAATGTATTTTTAGTGGAAGAGTTTTTCAAAAAAGAAGTGGTTGCCGGTAATATTTCGGCATCAGCATTTACTTCAGAAAAGAAAAAGATCAAATTACATGGACATTGCCATCAAAAGGCACTTTCTGGTGTGGAGAGTACTTTTGTGATGCTGAACCTTCCGCAGAATTTTGAAGTCACGGTGATCCCTTCAGGTTGCTGCGGAATGGCCGGTTCCTTTGGGTATGAAAAAGAGCATTATGAGGTGAGTATGCAAATTGGGGAGCAGACATTATTTCCGGCGGTAAGAAAAGCTTCCGAAGAAATCATTATTGCCGCCCCGGGTACGAGTTGCCGTCACCAGATACTGGACGGAACGGGAAAAAAAGCGTTACATCCGGTGCAGATCATGGCTGATGCACTTAAAACCTGAAAAATATCATTTTCAAGTCTTGCTTTAAAAAATTACATTTGCTCAAAATCGATCTCAATGGCCGGAAATTCCTTCGGGACACTTTTTAAATTGACTACTTTTGGGGAATCTCATGGAGAGGCAATAGGAGGGATCATAGATGGATGTCCTGCAGGATTAAGTCTTGACCTGGGAATGGTTCAACAAGAAATGGCTCGTAGAAAGCCTGGGCAGTCGCCTATTGTAACACAGCGAAAGGAAACAGATACTGTTAAATTTCTCTCCGGCATATTTGAGGGTAAAACAACCGGGACTCCAATTGGTTTCCTCATTGAGAATGCAGATCAAAAATCCAAAGACTATTCCCATATCAAAGAGGTTTACCGACCATCGCACGCCGATTACACCTATGATAAAAAATACGGGAACCGGGATTATCGTGGAGGGGGACGTTCATCGGCCCGGGAAACGGCCTGCAGGGTAGCGGCAGGAGCCATAGCCAAACAATTATTACAGGATATTCAAATTAATGCCTATACTGCTGCTGTAGGAGAAATTAAACTTAACAAACCTTACTGGGAGCTGGATCTCGAGAAATCAGAAAAAAATGCGGTGCGTTGTCCTGATGCAGGTACCGCAAAGAAAATGGAATCTTATATTAAAGAGATCAGGTCGCAGGGAGATACAGTTGGGGGAGTGGTGGAATGTGTCATTAAAAATGTACCAGCAGGACTGGGAGAACCGGTATTCAATAAGCTTCACGCCAGCCTGGGGCAGGCAATGCTGTCTATAAATGCCGTGAAAGGCTTCGAATACGGCAGTGGCTTCAAAGGGGCTTCCATGAAAGGAAGTGATCACAATGACCTGTTTAATGAAGACGGCAGTACTCAAACAAATTTCAGCGGAGGAATTCAAGGTGGAATATCCAACGGAATGGATATATATTTCAAAGTGGCCTTTAAACCTGTGGCTACTTTAATACAAAAGCAGGAAACCATTAATTCAAAAGGGGAGAAGGTGGAGATGCAGGGCAAGGGAAGACATGATCCCTGTGTGGTTCCCAGAGCCGTACCCATTGTAGAGGCGATGGCAGCTTTAGTACTTGCTGATTTCTATTTACTTAATAAAACTTCTAAAATTTAAATTTTCAGAGATAATTCATTATGAAAAAACTTGCACTGCATTGGCAGATCATTATTGGGCTGGTATTAGGTATTGTATGGGCTATGCTATCCAGCTCTTTAGGATGGAGCCAGTTTACTATTGACTGGATAGCCCCTTTTGGAACCATCTTTATTAATCTGCTGAAGTTGATCGCAGTTCCCCTGGTATTGTTTTCGGTAATAAGTGGAGTAGCCAATATTGGCGATCCTGCAAGCCTTGGAAGAATGGGAGGGAAAACCTTATTGGCCTACCTTCTTACCACCGTCCTGGCAGTTGGATTAGGTTTATTTCTGGTCAATATCATAAAGCCGGGAACTCTTATTGATGAAGATAGCCGTATAGATAACAGGATAAGTTATGAAGTTTGGGCTTCTTCACAAGGATATGAAATAAAGGATGGAAAAAATTACCTGCAGGATTCGAATTTTTTAGATAAAGCGCAAAGAATTTCTGATATGTCCCGAAGTGAGCTGGAAGATGCCGCTGTAAATGAAAAGATGCAGGCAGCAACTGAGACCCAGCAGGCAGGGCCTTTGCAACCTCTGGTTGATATTGTTCCCGAAAACTTCTTTTTCTCGCTTACAGATAATGGGTTGATGCTACAGATCATTTTCTTCGCTCTTTTCTTCGGAATTTCACTGTTGTTCATTCCTAATGAAAAATCTGCACCTGTGACTGCCGTTGTAGACAGCATCATGGAAGTTTTCCTGAAGATGGTAGATCTGGTTATGCGGGCCGCTCCATTTTTTGTCTTTGCCTTGCTAGCCGGGGTTGTGAGTAATATGGCAGGAGATGATATTGGAAAGGTATATGAAATATTCTTGGGTCTAAGCTGGTATTCTTTAACTGTATTTTTAGGGTTGGTTCTAATGATCTTTGCGGTTTACCCCTTGATCTTAAAGGTTTTTGTACGTAAAATACCTTATACAGGATTCTTTAAGGCGATGAGCCCCGCTCAAACCCTGGCGTTTTCGACCAGTAGTAGTGCCGCGACGCTACCGGTAACCATGGAATGTGTGGAGGACAATTTAGGAGTGGATAAAAAGATCACTAGTTTTGTGCTGCCAATAGGGGCTACCGTAAATATGGATGGAACTGTTCTGTACCAGGCTATCGCTGTGGTATTCCTTGCTCAAATCCACATGATCGATCTTACCTTAGGGCAGCAGCTAACTATCGTTCTTACCGCTACTCTGGCTTCAATTGGTTCTGCAGCCGTTCCAAGTGCGGGATTGGTTATGTTGATCATTGTTCTGGATTCTGTAGGGCTAAATCCAGCCTGGATTGCTATTATTTTCCCGGTAGACAGGATCCTTGACATGTTCCGTACCGTAGTGAATGTTACGGGAGATGCAACCATCTCGTCTATTATCGCTGATGGGGAAGGAATGCTCAATTATGAAGAGAAAAAAGATCCGTCAGAAACGTTTGACATAGAATCCAGGTAAAAGGTTAGAAAATGGCTTTATAGAAGGAGGTAAAAATTCTTTTTAAAAAGGAACATATAAAACTTCCCTTATGCTTGGAGAGCTAAAAAATATTGCTTGTCTTTGCCCATTATTTTTTTGAAATAAGATGCTGTTATGACTAAGGAAGTGCGCAGTGAGTACGCAAGTTTACTGGAGATCGATAAAAATCTGGATCGCCTGGTACGGGAAATAGATGTCCTTAATTACCTGAACCCGCTGAACATTGAGCAGGAGAAAAAACGTTTTTTCACCTCTAAGTTTGCAGAAGATCCGGTGTTCAAATACCGAAAGGTTAAATTCAACCCTTTTAACCTGCAGCGGCAGTTCTTTAGTCAGCGTTTGGAGGATATCCCAGATGAGGAGATCAGGAAGCTCTATCACGATACAATTTACGAATATTCAGGATTGGTGCAATGTGTGGCATCTGTAGGACAGCAAAAGAAATTCTTTTACAATTCCCTGCGGGTGTTTGGAACACCCCAGGAGAAGGATGTCAAAAACGCAAAATTCATCCTACATTTCCATAAAGAGGAAGATGCGGAAGAAATGGTGCCACGGTACAATGCAGACCAGGCCCAGGCTTATTTTCAGGCCTTTGGAGAGAAATATCCTTTTAAGTTCAAAATAAGACAGTCTAACAGCATTACTGCTGCTGCCATGGCTTTGAACACAACCCAAACCCTGGTGGTAAAAAAGAACCGGAAGTTCAGTGATAATGACCTCAAGATACTTTCCAACCACGAAATTGGGGTGAATATGCTCACCACCTTCAATGGATTAAACCAGCCGCTGCGCATATTTTCGCACGGGTTTGCAAATAACAACCTCACACAGGCAGGCCTGGCAGTATTCAGTGAATATATGAGTGACAGTTTGACTCTAAAGCGAATGAAAGAATTTGCATATAGGGTCCTGGCCGCCGATAGTCTCATAAAAGGGTACTCCTTTAGTGATACCTTTGATCTTCTGTACAGCCAGTATAAACTTGATAAGGAAACAGCCTGGTCTATCACGCTCAGGGCACACCGTGGTGGAGGATTCACCAAAGATCATTTGTACCTTAGCGGATTAAAAAAAGTGTATGATTACTATTCTTCGGGAAATGATATGGGAATCCTGTTGACCGGAAAAGTAGGTCTTGAAGATGTCGATCTCATCAAAAAGCTTCAGAAAAAGGATCTTGCCGAGAAGAATAGATTTTACACTCATTCTTTTCACGAGAACAAAAATACCAATGATAAACTGGAATTTCTTCTCAGTAATTTAAAATAATCACCAAAAGAAAAGACCGGTCTTGCATGCTTTTTATTTTAAAAACAGGGCTTGTAATTCCGGAGTGGGAACCATACAGGTATCCTTTCTTCCAAACCACTTATAACGGTTGTTGGCAATGATCCTATAGATCCCATCGCGTAAACCTTCAGGAACGGGTTTAAAAAATCTAAGCCAGGAATACCCTTTTAAGTCTTTAGCGATCTCAATGGCGGCGGTAGATTGGTGATAATAAGCGACGCCAGGTTCAATAAGAATTACTGAATCAAGGTTCTCTGTGTCTATTCCACGTTCATTGATGATTTGCCTGCCCACGTCACTTTGCAGTGGCGCAAACCTAAAGATGTCTTTGGTGTCATTTTTAATAATGGTCTGTACAGTTTTATTGCACAGATTGCATACCCCATCGAAGAGGATGATCTTTTTTTTCTCCGGAAAGTTTACCATAATTTTTCTTTTTCTATTTTTTTCTTTGCACCAACTCCAGCTGGTCTACCGACACCGAAGTGGTAAAAATGCCATAATTCACTTTAGCATTTCCTTTCTCAATACTGTCAATACTGCCAACGGCTTTCCCGTCTTGCATACGCACCCGGTCGCCTACCTTTAAAACTGGTTTGGGCTTTGCAATTTCTTCTTTTTTTTCTTTTTCTTGTTTTTCCTTCTTCTTTTTCCTGATCTCCTTTACCTTTTTTTCTGCTTCTTGCTGCACCTTCTTTTCTTTGGCTTTTTCAGCTTTTTTCTGTTGCGCAGAAAGCTTTTTACGTTTGGAGTTCTCCATCTCAACGATCTTCAGGAATTCGCCTATCAGCTCATTTTTCTTCTTGTTGTTGAAGTATTTCTCGCTGATGTCGTTGATCTTATTCCCAAGGTATATTAATCTTTGATTGCTGTCATAGAGCTCCTGGAAGTTTTCGAGTTTCTGCTGGATCCGCTCGTTGGTTTCCTCCAGTTTTTTCTTTTCGGTCTCCGCTTTTTGTTCCTTTGTTTTTAACGCATCTGTTGTCTTCTGAAGTTTAGAACGTTCTTTTTGAAGATTGGCGATACTTTTATCGAACCTGATCTTTCCTCTTTCTACCTTCTTTTTTGAGCGGTTGATAAGACTGTAGGGAATTCCATTCTTCTGGGCAACTTCAAAGGTGAAGGAACTACCTGCTTCGCCCATGTGCAGTTTGTACAATGGCTCAAGGGTTCTTGAGTCAAATAGCATATTGGCATTGGTGATATGGGGAAGTTCATTCGCGAGCATTTTGAGATTGGCGTAATGAGTGGTCAAAATTCCGAAGGATTCCTTTTCATAGAAAACTTCCAGGAAGGTCTCTGCCAGGGCACCACCCAATTCGGGGTCACTTCCGGTCCCGAATTCATCGATCAAAAAGAGGGTCTTGTCGTCACATTTCCGCAGAAAGTAATTCATGTTCTTTAAGCGATAACTATATGTGCTCAGATGGTTTTCAATGCTCTGGTTATCTCCAATGTCTGTTAGTATCCTGTTAAAAAGACACACGCGGCTATATTCGTGTACCGGGATTAGCATTCCACTTTGCAGCATAAGCTGCAGGAGTCCAACGGTCTTTAAGGTGATGCTTTTTCCGCCGGCATTGGGTCCCGAGATCACGATGATACGGCTCTCCTCATTCAGTTTGATGGTCTGGGGAAAGGTCTTCTCTCCCTTTTTCCGATTATTCAGCAATAGCAGCGGATGATAGGCATCCACCATTTCCAGTTCCCGTTCTTTGGTCACTTTTGGAAGAACGGCGTTCATGTCCATTCCGTATTTCGCTTTGGCCGCAATGACGTCAATATCGCTTAAAAGTTCCTGATATTCCTGTAACAAGGCTTTGAAGGGACGAATAAAATTGGTTAATTGCTTGAGGATCCTTTTGATCTCTTCCTTTTCCTCGTATTCCAGGTTATTGAGTTCCCTGGTGTGGATATGGGTGGCTTCAGGTTGTATGTAAACAATGCTGCCGGTTTTGGAATTTCCAAGGATGCTTCCTTTCACTTTTCGACGGTGCATCGCAGTCACTGCCAACACTCTAATATTTTCTACTACCGTTTCCCTGATATCATCCAGGTAGCCCAGGTTGTTATAGTGCGTAAGGGCACTGCCAAAACTGGCATTTATCTGCCCTTTAGTCTGGTTTATCTTTCTACGTATTTCGTCGAGCAGGGGCGAGGCGTCATCTTTCACTTCTCCAAATCTATCAATGACCTTGTTGATCTTTTCTATTAATTCTGAAGTGTATTCAACAGCCGCTGTAGTCTTGCAAAGAGTAGGATAGATCTCCTCAAATTTCTGAAAGAATTTGATCTGCGTATTGGTCGTTTCCGAAATGGCGCTTATCTTTCTGAGGCCTGAAGCTTCCAGCATGGTATCTTCAATGCCCAGCATTTTGATCTCCTGGTCAATGGCGTCAAAACCGTGATTGGGGATCCTGCTTTCCTGTTGGTAGGAAGAGACGTATTCATTGGTTTGATGCAGGGCAAAAAGAGTTTTCTCGTAGCTGGAGAAGGGCGCAATTTGTGTTGCTTTTTCTTTTCCCGGACCGGTTACCGTATACCTGCTGATTTGCTGGCAAACGGTTGGAAATTCAAGGTCAGAAAGAGTTTTAGCTGTAATTTTGATCATAGATTAATTCCCTACTTTTGGGATGTGGCAATTTACTCAATATTATGAAGGACTACATAGCCCCCGATTGGAAAAAAAAGTTAAATGATGAGCTTGAAAAGCCCTATTTTAAGGAACTTCTAAGCTTTGTTCAAAAAGAATATGAAGAGAACCAATGTTTTCCAGATCCTGAAAATATTTTTAAGGCCCTTGAACTTTCTTCTTTTGAGGACACCAAAGTGGTTATAATAGGGCAAGATCCATACCATGGTTATGGACAGGCTCATGGACTGTGTTTTTCTGTACAACCCGAAGCAAAAATACCACCATCCCTTCGTAATATTTACCAGGAAATTTATCAGGATCTGGGCAAACCCGCTCCCGAAACCGGAGACTTGAGGCACTGGGCAGAGCAGGGGGTTCTTATGTTGAATGCCACCTTAACGGTAAGGGCTGGGGAAGCCGGATCTCATTCCCGCAGGGGTTGGGAAAAGTTTACAGACACCGTTATCCAAACTCTCTCTGACCAGCGGGAGCATATAGTTTTTCTTCTTTGGGGTGGTCCCGCTCAAAAGAAGGGTCGAAAGATCGACCAATCCCGTCATTTGGTCCTTACCAGTGGACATCCATCGCCCTTAGCCGCTAACCGCGGATACTGGTTTGGTAACGAACATTTCAGTAAAACCAATGATTACCTGGAATCTGTGGGTAAAGACAAAATCAACTGGTAGGTCAATATCTATAACCAATATTGAAACCCGGCAAAACAACAATGACAGGAGCGTCTCTTTGAAAGAGGTTTCTACCTATCCCAACGGAAACATCCAGGAAAAAACCTTTTTTAGAAATGAATTTTCTGCCTATTCCAATTCCCAGGGCGGCATCAATGTAATCCAGTTCGGCCTCAATTTCTTTAGGTTGCCCCGTCTCTCGATCAGTGATCGTTACCATCTTTTCATTCTTCCCGCTGGAGATCATTCCAAATGCTTCCGCATAATAGCCCCAGGCCATATTCTCTTCATTAAGGAAATATTTAAACTTGGTAGTTAGGGAAAAATTTTTGGTATAGAGTTCAGAAAGATCTCCCTCTTCCCCTTCGTTTTTATTAAAGACTTTGGAAAAAACTTCAGCACTAATACTGCTGTGATTATTAAGGATACGTTCATAAGAAACATCAAGAGCTCCAAATACGAGCGTATTTAAAATGTTAACTGAGATCTCATTTCGCGTGGTATCCCGGTGTGATTTAACCAATTCCAGGTGCAAGGTGTCTGTAACCATGTTTTTCTCCTGAGCTATAATAAATAACGGGCACAGGAAAAAAGCCGAGATGATAATATGGTGTATATATGCTTTCATTAGCTTAACGTTCTGATAAAAAAGAAGCGTTATCCTCTTTCTTGTCAATAAGGCCTAGTTCCAGTAACTGTTCCTGAACTTTATCGATTTCCATGACAGATATTTGTTTTTGACTCCAGGTAGTGATCTTTAGCCACTGGCGAATATCTTCCAACCGTTGATCGTATTTTTTTGCCAGGGCCCTGTCCACCCCTGGAATTTCTTTGAATCTTGCCGTTACTAAATTAAGAGTCTTGAGCATATTGTGAAGCGCAGCAGGTTGACTGTTCAAAAATTCGTCTCTTACGGCTATAACAAAACAGGACCAGGGAGTAGGACAATCGGCTATTCTGCGGAAGGTGCCATTGTCAACCAAAGGCTTGGTAGTAAAATGCTCCCACAGAAAATATCCCGCTTTTCCTGATTGTAAGGCTTCTACGGCACCATTTATATCTCCCACTACTTCAAATTCCAGATCATGTGGATCCCAGCCCAGATTCTTGGCATTCACATAAGCCATTAAATGCGAACCGGAACCATACCTGCTGATAGCTACTTTAGTGTTTTTTAGGTCTTCAAAATTTCTGTATGAAGATTGTGCTGCCACATGAATTCCCCAAATGAGAGGAGAGGCAATATACTCCTGAACTATTTTAACTTCATTTCCATTTAGAATATCTTTTACAATACCCTCTGTAAGAATAACGGCCACATCGATTTCCTTTTTTCTAAGGGCCTGACACATAGCGCCGGTACCATCGGGGAAATCACGCCATTTCACATCAAGGTTATGGTTTCGAAAAGTCCCGTCATCTATACAAAGATGCCAGGGCAGGTTAAAATGTTCTGGAACGCCTCCAACTCTTATCGATTTCATGAGATATGTTTTTCTTTTAAGTACTTATAGATTTCGTATTGGGACCTTATGGACTTTTCACCAGCTTGTCTTTTTACAAATTGGTTGCTCTCTTTCTCGTCCTGTATCCTCGCTTTGACATTATCTCTTAGCTGGATGTTCAGAATTTCCCTGAATTCCCGTGCTATATCTTTATCATATATAGGGGCGATCACTTCAATTCTTCTGTCCAGATTACGGGTCATCCAATCGGCACTTCCAAAATAGATCTCTTCTTCTCCATCATTTTCGAAAATATAAATTCTGCCGTGTTCAAGGAACCGGTCCACTATACTTGTGATATATATATTCTCACTGAGTCCTTCTACTCCGGGAATAAGGCAGGTAAACCCTCTCACCAGAAGCCTGATTTTAACCCCTGCTTCACTGGCTTTGTAAAGTAACTCAATGATCTCCTGATCTTCCAGGCTGTTCATCTTGGCGGTAATTCCCGAAGGTTTTCCTAACCTGGCATTTTCGATCTCCCGGTTGATCATATCAGTAAACGCCTTGCGGGTAGAAAATGGAGAAATAAGTAAGTGCTTGGCGCGGGGTATGATCAATTCTCCTTCCAACACTTTAAAGACACGGGATAATTCTAATGTGATCTTTTCATGCGCCGTGAAAATGGCGTGATCACAGTAGATCTTTGCCGTTTTACTGTTGAAATTTCCAGTGCCTATATAAGCGTAATGTTTCAGTTCATCTGCTTCCTTCCTGCTAATTAAAAGTATCTTGGAGTGTACTTTAATTTTTGGGTAGCTGTATATGACGGTAGCTCCTTGGTCCTCAAACTTTCTTCCCCAGTCGATATTGTTCTTTTCATCAAAACGGGCTTTAGCTTCAATAAAGACAGTTACTTTTTTACCGTTTTCAAGAGCCTGCATCAGGGCAGAAGTCACTACAGATTCCTCTGCGATACGGTAAATGGATATCTTTATTTCCTGTACCTTTTCATCAAGTGCGGCTTGTTGTAAAAAACGTTCTACATAATCAAAAGGCATAAAAGGAAAGTGTAGTGAAATATCCTTTTTTGAAATTTCATCAAAGTAATTCATTGATTTTTCCAACACCCTGTGCTTAATAGGAGGTAGAGGTTTAAAATGAAGATCTGGATTATCAGTAGGATCAGGAAAATTGAAAAAATCACTGAAATTATGATACCTGCCACCCGGCATCATATCGATCTTTCCGAGACCTAATGTTTTTCTTAGGATCTTTTGATCGCATACCGGCATTTTAGCGTCGTATAATAGCCGGGTAGGCTGGCCATCTGTGCGTTGCTTCAGGGATTCGTAAATCTTTTCGGCAAGAAGTCCGTCAACCTCATCATCAATATATAGCTCTGCATCCCTGGAGAGCTTGATCTCAAAAATGCCTTGTATTTGATGGTCTTGAAAGATTTCTGGAATACGGGCCTTGATAATGTCATCCAGAAAAGAGATCTCATGTTCTTTGGAATCTGTGTTGAAATTGATAAATCTGCCGCATTCCTCCACCGGCACGTTAACAATTCCAAAGTTATCTTCATCTGCAAAGGTAACCATAAAGTAAAGGTGGTTATTCTCCAAGAAAACATCCTCACCCTTCTCGTAGTCGATAACCTGTGGATGCACACATCCGGTTATTTTGTGGTAATATTTTTTGGCGAAATTCTTCTGGTCGCGGTTAAAATCCTCCAGATGAACCAGGAAAATACCCTTTTTCTCCAGTTCTGGAATGATCTCTTCTCTATACACTTTACCGAACCTGTCCTGTTGTGTTCGTACAATTTCCAGAATATCTTTAACGGTCTGACTGGGCTTTAAAGCAAGTTTTTTCCGCAGTTTTTTCCGCACCCTTTTCATTTGGCGCAACTGTGATACCCGCACCCTGAAATATTCATCAAGGTTCATGGAAAAAATAGCCAGAAACTTCAGGCGTTCATATAGTGGAGTAGAGGGATTTTGTGCCTCCTGGAGTACTCTTTCATTAAAACTTAACCAATTTAAATCACGGTGCCTTAATTTAATATCATCAGGCTTCAGCATAGAAAGGTGTTTACTC
>CAZVKA010000014.1:0-1234 GCA_964627595.1 uncultured Flavobacteriaceae bacterium
TTCGGAAAATTGACCCTATGAAAACACAGAACAAAAATATTGAGGACTATTTTACATCAGCACAACCAGGATCGGGTTTAGACCTTTCAAAAGAAGAGATCAAAAAGGCATTTTTGGAGAAATTGTTTTACGGACTGGGACGTATCCCCACTGTGGCTACAGAGAATGATTATTATAGTGCTCTGGCTCTTGCCGTTCGGGATTGGGTGTTCAGGCAATATGTGAGATCATTAGAAGAATATGCTGAGCAGGACTCCCGTGGTGTCGCTTATCTTTCAGCCGAATATCTTCCCGGTCCACACCTTGGGAATAACCTTTTGAATCTTAGCATAACGGAAAAAGCACGGGAAGCTCTTTCTGATCTGGACCTGGATCTGGATGAGATACTGGAGCAGGAGGTGGAACCCGGGCTTGGGAATGGCGGCCTCGGTAGACTCGCATCCTGTTACCTGGACTCCATGGCTACCCTTGGTGTGCCATCAATTGGATATGGCATTCGGTATGAATTCGGGATATTCAATCAAACCATCAAAGACGGCTGGCAGGCAGAGGTAACCGATAAATGGCTGCATTTTGGAAATCCATGGGAAGTGGTGCGACCCAAGATCGCTTTCGAAGTTAAGTTTGGGGGCCATACTGAGCATAATTACGATGCTAACAATAAACTACAGGTGAACTGGGTCCCTGATTCTGAGATTAGGGGAACAGCTTACGATACTCCTATCCTGGGTTACAGGAGTAACGGGATCATCATGCGGCTGTGGAGTGCCGAAGCGATCGAATCTTTTGATTTTTCAGCGTATAACATGGGAGATTATTACAGGGCCGTAGAGAAAAAAATGCGGTCAGAAAACATCACCAAAGTGCTGTATCCCAATGATGAAAATCTTTCAGGGAAAGAGTTGAGGCTGAAGCAACAGTATTTTTTCGTCTCCTGTTCGCTGCAGGATATTATTCGGCTTCATTTGCTGCAGGGTCGTGAACTGGACAAGCTTCATGAGAAGTTCAGTATTCAACTGAATGACACACATCCATCTATTGCGGTGGCTGAATTGATGAGACTTTTAGTTGATGTGCATAAAATGGAATGGGATGAAGCCTGGCATGTCACCCGGCACACCTTCGCCTACACCAATCATACTTTACTACCAGAGGCGCTTGAACGCTGGTCTGTGAATCTACTAGGAAGACTGCTCCCCAGGCATCTGGAGATCATTTACGAGATCAATAACCG
>CAZVKA010000014.1:1334-36654 GCA_964627595.1 uncultured Flavobacteriaceae bacterium
CACAGGCGCTTTCTGGCCCTGAGTAATCCGGGGCTTTCCGAATATATAACCGAGAAAGTTGGAAGTAATTGGCTGACAGATCTTTCGGCTTTACGCGACCTGGAGAAATATGCAAACGATGCAGATTTCCAGGAGGAATGGAGAAAGATCAAATTTCAGAATAAAGAAAAACTGGCAGGTTTGATCCGGGAACGAACAGGAATAAAGTTGGATCCCTCTATGCTTTTTGATATTCATGTGAAAAGGATCCATGAATACAAGCGCCAGCACTTAAAGGTTCTGCACATCCTAAGCCTGTATCTGCGCCTGAAAAAAGGAAAAGGGGAAGGTATTTCTCCCACTGCATTCATCTTTGGAGGAAAGGCAGCCCCGGGATATTTTATGGCCAAGAGAATAATTAAACTCATTACTTCTGTTGCAGATCTAATTAATGACGATCCTGAGGTAAACCAGATCCTCAAGGTGGTTTTCCTGCCAAATTTCAGTGTGAAACTGGCACAGCAGGTATATCCCGCAGCCGACCTTTCTGAACAGATATCCATGGCGGGAAAAGAAGCATCGGGAACTGGAAATATGAAGTTCTCCCTTAATGGGGCTCTTACCATTGGTACCCTGGATGGTGCCAATGTGGAGATCAGGGAAGAAGTGGGAGAGAAAAATTTCTTCGTGTTCGGTCTTACTACAGAGGAGGTACAGGAAACCAAAAGAGCCGGGTATCATCCTTACAGGATCTATGAGCAGAATGAAGATCTTAAGGAAGTCATGGACTTTCTGGTAGCAGGCGAGCTCTCTAATGGGGACAAAGATCTTTTCCGGCCTATTTACGATAACCTGTTGCAGCAGGACCCATATCTGTTATTGAAGGACTACCAGTCATACATAAATACCATGGATGACATTCATAAAGTATGGCGTGAGCCTGGGGAGTGGGCTAAACGTTCCATTCTGAATGTTTCCAGGATGGGAAAATTTTCTTCTGATAGATCTATAGCCGATTATTGCGATGATATCTGGAAGGTGGAAACGGTTAAGGTAGTTTAACCCAAATCCCGTAAATCGAACAGGATCAGCTTTGGTTGATCTCCTCAAGCAGGTACCGCAGGTTCTTCTGTTTAACAGGTTCTCTGTGGGTCCTGCAAAAATCTGTATGGTAGTGGTGCTGGGACAGGAACTCTACCTGTACCTTATTCCAGTCGTCGAGACTTAACCGGGGATCTAAATGCAACCGTTCTTTGAAGAGATCTCTTCCAAACTCTTCAAATTTATCGGTACCCAGGTATTCCAGGTCGGCATCTGCCAGTATCCTTTCTAACTGGGTTTTTGGTTTCTGAGGAATGCGGGTGGCCATGATCATGCCGCAGATCTTCTTAATATCCTCGACTGAAAGTTCATACTTCTGCAGTTCTTCAGCGGCAAGCCTGCATCCCGTTCTTTCATGATCCTTAGGACCTATTAGGAAACCTATGTCGTGGTAAAGAGCTGCGATCTTCAGCAGTAACAGTTCTTTTCCCGAAATACCTTCTTTTTCAGCCAGAAAAACAGCCTTTTCGAGCACATAGCGCGTATGACCGGGACTGTGGTAATGTAACCACGCAGGCAGGCTCTTCTCAAGCCTGGACATCACTTTTTTGTATATCTTTTCGAACATGATCTTTAAAAGGGTCTTTGGTTGCTTGTTTGCCAATACCGCCTTTTACTTCCTTGATCCTTTGAACAAAGAAAAAAGCATGGGGATCTATTTTTAAAGTAGCTTCTTTTATCCGGTGAATTTCCAGCCTGGTAACTATGGTCATTACAATATCGCAGTCATATTTAATATCATATGAACCAGGCAAGTATCCTCTTTCTCCTTTGTAAACGGTAATGGCTTTATTAAAATCCTTTACAATAAGGGATTTCACCTCTTCACAATCCTTTGAAATGATACTTAGGGCCGTGAACTCTTCGAAACCATCTACAATATAAGTAGTGGTTTTTGCCGCGGTAAAATATACTAAAAAGGAATACATGACGCTTTCAATATCAAATACAAAGGCTGCCCCAAGAAAAATAAGACCATTGAAGCCAAGAATGATCTCGGCGGTAGAAAAAGCTGATTTACGGGTGGTATAAAGGGCCATGATCTCCAGGCCGTCCAGCACGCCCCCCGCTTTGATCACCAGCCCAAGCCCCAGCCCTATCAGGAAACCCCCAAAAACAGCGATAAGTACCTTGTCTTCAGTAAAAGCGGGAATTTCTATAAAATGCATCAGGATAGTGAGCATAAGGATGGAAAGCAAAGCCCGCAGGGCGAAGGTCTTTCCTATTTTTCGATATCCCAGGTAGAGAAAAGGGAGATTAAAAATAACCAGGAGATAGGTAAAAGGAATATCAAGGATTTCTTCTACAACAATGCATATTCCGGTTACACCTCCATCCAAAAAATGATTTGGGAGCATGAAGCCCTCGAGAGCAACCATGGCAAAGAGCACGCCTAGAATGGTATAGGTGATCGAGGAGATGGAAAATAACGCTCCCCAGTCTATTCCGCTAGTAGTGTATACCCGTTTTTTTTTGTTAAAATCCAAATTAAGATGATTTTAAGCAGACCTGAATTCTTGTTTACAGGAGTTGTTCTGTAAGGAGGAACAATCCTGGTTTTGACATCCCATGGAGGGAAGAGGGAATCATTTCCATAAATATACCTTTTTTATTTAATTATTAGAAAGCCTGTATGGATTTACTCTAAATATTGTGTAATTGACAGGTGAATTTTACGCTTCACCGAAAATAATTTTATCAGGTCATATTCTTTAGTATCTTAATTATCAGTTACTTAAAATAATTTGACCATGGGAAAAGATACCGAAATTACGATGATCGTGGACACGAAAAAGATCAATGAACACAATGTGGACCAGCATGTGAAATTTAAGGATAATCGAAAAAATAAAAATCCATCTGGTGATCCGGCAAATTTCACCTCTGAAGTAAATAAGGGAAAACATGTTTTTTGGTATGGGGAACCTGAGGATGAGATCAACGACAGTATCCAGATCACATCTATCACCAAAAAGAAACAAAATGATCCGGAATTCCTGGAGACCAAGGGTAAGGATCCCGGCCATAATGGGGGGTATAGAGCCAGAGTAAAAGACGAATACATAGAGGGAGAGGAAAGTTATTTTTTGGAGTTTACCATCAATAATTCAGGCACCGTATACCAGGTTGATCCTAAAATGGTAATGGCAGAGAAATAAAAATTAATTTAATGATCTATTTGGCCCGGGTTTTTCTTGGATTGATTCTTCTGTTTTTGTGCCAAACAGGAGCAGGGCAGGAACAGCGTTATTTAGATAGCTTGAGAAATATTTTTTACTCGAAACCTTCCAGGCAGACAGATCTAAATTTACTAAGTCTATTGGCCCTCAGGTCACAGGAGCCTGACAGCGTGGTCAAATATTCAGATCTGTTGATCAAAGCCTCTCTAAAAAAGTCTAACAGAAATTATCTACAGGAAGGGTATCAACGTCATGGAGTGGCCTGGGGACAAAAAGGGGATTACGATAAAGCCCTTGATCATCTCTTTAAAGCGGCAGAACTGGCCGAAGATCTTGAAAATATTACAGATCTGGGAAATATTCTGGTGGAGATAGCCAATGTTTACTCTGAAAGTGATAACTCATCTTTAGCGCACCTTTATTTCAACAGGGGAATTGAACAATTCAGAAGAACTGGCGATTCCCTGGCGGTAGGAATGACCTTATATAATTTTGGGGATGAGCTTTATGAAAGTGGTAAGATAGATTCTGCCCTAATTATAACTGAGCAGGCACGATCGATATTTCAACAATTTAAACGATACCATCTGGAAGCCTATAGCCTGGGTAATCTTGGTCGCATTTATGCTGAACTGGGAGATATCAGGAAGGCCGAGAAATATTTAAACCAGGCCATCGATACCCTCTCAAAAAATTCTGACTACCGGCCCATCATTGATTTTTCAGTAACCATGGCCGAAATATCTCTAAAGAAAGGAGATACAGGAGCGGCTATTAAATATGCTGAAACAAGCCTTGAGGCAGCAGAATATTTTAACCTGAAAGAACAACTAAAAGGAGCTCACTATAAACTGGCTACCCTGCACGAAGCTGCCGGAAATAACAGGGAGGCTCTTGCTCATTACAAGCACTACGTGCTGTACAAAGACAGCCTGGAAAATGTGGAAACCTATCGCAGCATGGCTAACCTGCGTACAGATTATGAGCTCGCCCGGAAACAGACAGAGGTAGACCTGCTCAATGAGCAAAAGAAGAATCAAAATACCATTGTGATCGCCTCCATTGTCGCGCTGGTATTGATCCTGTTGCTCGCTCTGGGATTATACCGACGGAATAAATTTATTGGACGGACAAAAAAGATCATAGAAAGAGAAAAGAACCGGTCAGAATCTTTGTTGCTGAATATCCTTCCGCAGGAAACAGCAATGGAGTTAAAAGAAAAAGGAAAGGTTGCGGCAAAAAGATTTGAATCGGCGACCATCCTGTTCACCGACTTTAAGAATTTCACCCATTATGCCGAAAATCTTTCTCCTGAAGAATTGGTCAAAAGTGTAGATTTTTATTTTTCTGAATTTGACAGGATCGTGGAAAAATATGGTCTTGAAAAGATCAAAACCGTAGGAGATGCTTATATGTGTGCCTCTGGAGTTCCTTTCCCGTCACAGGATCATGCTGAGCGGGTAGTGGCTGCTGCATGCGAAATGATCGAATTTGTGGAGGGAGCTAAACAGCTTTCGTCAGATACCGAAACCAGATTTGATATCAGGATAGGCATTAATACAGGGCCGGTGGTTGCAGGGGTAGTGGGAAGTAAGAAATTTGCCTATGATATATGGGGGGATGCCGTGAATATCGCTTCCCGAATGGAAACCACTTCAGAGAAAGGCAAGATAAATATCTCTGAATATACCTATGAATTGATCAGAGAGAAGTTTCATTGTACCTACCGCGGGGAGGTTCCTGTCAAGAACAAAGGCATGATGAAAATGTATTTTGTCGAGTGTATGAAAGATCCCGCGGAATGGCCTCAAAATAAAATGCACCTGTCCGGCAAATGAGAAAGAATTTTCCCTGCCGTAACCAATTACTGGGTGACCATTGAACCTGACAGGCCTAAATTAGCTGCTTATCCAAAATTCAATGGATATGTTTGATCAGGCCTATTAGTTGGATGGCTGATATCTGCGGGCCAGTTGCGTTTTTGAAGCTTTGATGTAAGACTGCCACTCTGCATTAATCTCTTCGGCTTTCTCCCGGTTTCCTGCCATCTCCTGAAATGCTTTTCCCCATTTAACATCATCAGGGCTCATTTCCCAATTGATAGCCTCTAAACCATCTTTTAACTTCCAGGAAACCATCATATCCCATTCCCCGGTTACCAGATCCAACATCATGGCAGGTCCCGGAACATTGGCCTTGACGCCCGAAGGAACAAAGTAATCCTGTATGATCTTTTTGGCCGGCATGACTTTTCCGGTTTCGAACTTAATAAAAGTGATAAAATAATATTCAGGGTTCTCATATTTCTTAGGAGTCATTTCCTCCTCCTGAGCAGAAATAGACGTGAAACAAAAAAGGAGGGCAAGTACGGTGACAGTGGTTCTTAAAATTTTCATGACTCCAGATAATTTAATTATTGTTAGAATTTATACGTTTATTTAATTTACTGAATTTTAGTGCTTTATATCTAAAATCTTAAACTTTTTTCGTTAAAAGGGCACAATTTCCGGATTTATGACACAAGAATTCTCCTTGATTAGCGAGTATACCGTTCAGATTTACAATGGGTTACAGAATATTTTTTTTATATTAGTGAAGTAGACAGTTGCAAACTTCTGTTTACAGCTCTCATTTCTATCCTACAATTAACCTCACTAAAGTTCATAATATTAACCAACTAACCACATTATGGAAACAGGTAAAAATCACATTTCCAGGGAATTGTTTTTAAAACAATTTGGCCTTGGCATTTGCGCGTTAGGAACAGGAATATTCTTCCCGGGAAGTTTAGGTGCTGCCAATTTTCTTTCAGGAAAAACCAACGATCCTAAGAAGGTGCTTGTTTTGGGAGCAGGACTTGCCGGTCTTGCTGCAGCATGGGAGTTAAGAAAAGCAGGTCATGAAGTAACTGTTCTTGAAGCAAGGGATCGCCCGGGAGGCAGGGTCTCTACCCTTAGAAAACCATTTGCTGAAGGCCTTCATGCCGAGGAGGGGGCAGTTGCCTATGGAGGAACCTATACCCATGCCTTGAAACTTATTGAAGAATTTGGTCTGGAAAAGGTGCCGTATCCCTTTCCGGAAAAGCCGGTGGTATATCACCTTAATGGGCAAAGAATTGTAGTGGCACCGGGGGAAAATGTGCAATGGCCTTATGAGCTTTCAAAAGAAGAACAGGGTAAAGATCCTATGGGCCTGGTAAAAATGTATATTATGGACACCTTGCCAAAAGAGGTGGGGGATCCTGAGCTTTGGAAAAAAGAACCGGTGGTGAGCATGGATAAGATCTCCCTTGAGGAATATCTTCGTAGACAGGGGGCGAGCGAGGGTGCCATCAAACTGATAAAAAATACCCAATGGTTTGCAGCCATACCTGGAGAAACCTCGGCGTTGTCAATGGGGGTATCAGATTTTGGCCTGTTTATGGGGGGGATACCTTTTCTTCTCAAAGATGGGAACGACAAATTACCCCGCGAACTGGCTTCAAGAATGAAAGATAACATCAAATACGGGGTGGCAGTTGATCATGTGAGGGAGACCGGAAATGGAGTCAATGTTAGGGCAGAGAACGGAGAAGAATTCTCTGCCGATGAGGTTATTGTCGCCGTTCCATTAAAGGTTACGAAAAAGATAAATTTTGAGCCTCAGCTTTCTTCAGCGAAGAGAACAGCCCTTGAAAATATGCCGGTAATAGCCCTCACCCGCACCTTCTTAAAGGTAGACAAACCTTTCTGGATGGATGAAGAACTGTCGGGAGCCGCATTTACTGACCTGGGGGTAGGGCAGGTAACGCCATATGTAAATAGCAGTGATCCCGAAAATAAAGCTGCACTAATTGAAGGCTACATTGGAGGACCAAAAGCAGAAGCTCTTGGAGGTTTACCCCACGAAGAGGTAATTAGGGAAATGAAATCGGAAATGGAAAAGGTGTATCCCGGAACGCAGGAGCACTTCCGGGAAGGTTATGTGAAAGCCTGGAGTGCAGACCCTTTTGCTATGGGTGGGCCAAGCTGGCCATCACCGGGAGATGTGAATGCATACCTGGAAGACCTGCAGGCTTCCCATGGACGTATTCATTTCGCAGGGGAACATACCAGTGTTTTAAGAAGCACCATGGAAGGAGCTCTTCGATCTGGGGTTCGGGCGGCAAAAGAGGTTCATTCGATGTAAGAAATTTTGAGTACTTAACAGAAGATTAAGATTTGGTTCAATATTAGAAGGCTTCTCATTAAATCTTCCTGTAAAGGACCAAATTCTAATTTTATGGAACCAATCAAGAATGAAAAGGACAACTTTTATTTTAAGAACCTCATAAGTGAATTCACCATTAACTGGAACTGGCTGTATTTAAGGAGTCACCTCATTTTCGCGATCCTGGTCTTTCTCGGAATGCTGGTTTTTGTATGGTGGCTCACCACCTGATCTTAACTGATATATCTAAGTACTAAATTTTGCCGGGAAAGATTTTGGCATAAAATATACCTGCGGAATTTTTCCCCAAAGTGGGGAAGGAGATCACATTATTTTAACACCTTTGTAAAATTACATCTCTTAGATCATCTCGGCATTATGAAAAAAGATACTGAAGGATGACCCTTTATTTAATTCACTGCTTACTTTGATCTGCGCATCATGTTCTTCCAGGATATTTTTGACAGAATTCATCCCAATTCCCATACCGGTGTCTTTTTTCGTAAAGAAGGCTTCAAACAGGTGATCAATCTGTTCCTGATCCATCCCATGTCCATTATCGGTTATGGTTAAAATAAAATCACTGTTGCTTTTCTCTATTTCAACCTCAATACTCCCCTGTCCCGGTATGATGGCCTCACTGGCATTTACCAGTAGATTTAAAAGGGCAATTTCCAGCTTCTCTTTATCTGCCAGGATAGGGTATTTTCCTTCGTACTTTTTGGTAACCTTGATTCCAGAGAGGTAAATACGGTCTGCAGCTTTAAGCAAAGTACTGTCCATTATTTTAGAAAGATCCTCTATATTTAAAACTGGGGGGGTATAATTAGAGGAATTTAAAAGATCTGTGACCAGATCATTAAGGGTTTGAGTACTTCTTTTTAGAATCTCGAAGTAATTATTTAATTCTCCCTCCTCACAATTTTTCATTTTATGGCTAAGAACTTCTCCCACCATTCCAATACTTGCCAGGGGATTTCGAAGTTCGTGAGCAAAAGTTCGGGCGATTTCTCCCTGGATGGATAATTTTTCAGCTTTAAGGAGTGCCTTTTGGGTATTTTTTTGATCAGTGATATTCCTTACCAGTAAGACGTATTCATCTACCCAATTTTCATCCTTTCGTTTAAAAATCTTACCCCTAACATTGAACCACTCCCAGTTAATCCCTTGTAGTTTTAATCGAATTTCCATGTCTATAATGTCATCTGCAGAAGACTTGAGGAGGGTCTTGTGAAATTCCATCACTTTTTCCCGATCCCTGGGATGGATAAAGGGAAAGAGATCCTGAAGAGGCTTCCCTTCCACATAACTTCTGGTTAAGCCTGCATCTTTTACTATATCCTTATTAATGTAACGTACATTAAAGTGGTTGAGGTTGACGATCATGATGATCTCGGGGGTTGCTCGCACCAACTCCCGCTTGAACCTAATAGTTTCCTCGAGCTCCTTCGCTTTTTGTTTTCGCTCTGTAATATCCTCCAGGGTTGTGATTAGCAGATCATCCTGGCTCCTGGCAGTTACCCGAAACCAGTTGGAATATCCATCTTTGTCGAAAAAGAATTCCTGGTCAAAGGCTGCCCCTGTGCTCATAACCGATTTATATGCATCAAAAATTCCCATTTCTACGCCGTGCCGTGAGGTTTCGGAATAAGGACGTCCAATGATGTCTTCTTTTAAATACAACTCCTGAAGAACCTTGTTGGTTCTCACAAAAACAAAATCTTTTGTTGAACCATCCTTATGGTAAACAGCTCGCAAAACAGCAATAGCAAGGTTCGTATTGTCAAAGACATTCTGGAGCAAATTTTTTGATTCCTGGAGATCTTTGTGATGGCGTTTTAATTTATTTTGGAGCTCTTCTTCTTGTTTTTTCTCGCTGGTTATATTTCGAAAAAGAATACCAATTCTGCGGCTTTCCTTATCCCCGATCTTGAAGGCGTAAAGATCGAGCCAGGTCTCCCCCAGGTTACTGTTATGTTCCTTAAATCTTAGAGGTTTTCCCGTCTCTGCCACCTTGGCGAAACGTTGAAGCCACTCCTGGTTTGGCTGGTCCACCAGTTCCCTTACAGTTTTCCCTGTGACATCCTGAAAATCGACATGTTGTTGAAAAGCAGGATTGGTCTTAAGGTATAGATAATCATGAGGTTCTCCCTCTTCATCGTAGATCAGCTCTACAATACAAAAACCTTCATCCAGGGAACTGATGAGGTTTTCGTATTCATTCTTTAAGGTGTTATAATCTGCACTTTCTCCCAATTCTATTCGTTGTTCGGTCTCAGATACCGGGCAAGCCACTGTAAGTACAGCGGGATCATTCGTATTGGACGGCTGGTAGAGGCGATCTGAAAAGTGGAACTCACTCCAGTTTCCCTCCTTGTTCTTTACCCGTAGTTTTATTTGCTTTTGCTGTTCCCCTCGTATCTTTGACAAATGATCCTTATAGGCGGGATAATCTTCTGGGTGCAGGCAGGATTGATAAAAACAAGAGCCGTTTGAAAGTACATCGAATCCGCAATAGGAACGTGCGGTATCATTTAGGTGTTTTATTTTGGAGGTTTTTAGATCGGTCAGAATTAAAAATTGCTGATTCTTTAGTTCTTTTTTCATAGTAGGTTGGTCGCGGCCATTTTAAAATTATCCGTTATAGGGGCTATTGGTAATATTAAAGACAGCTCAAGATACAATCTTAAAACTTAATTTTTCGTTAAAACCAAGGTCACCGGGGAAAACCAAAGATTTGTGGTTGTAATCCCCCTGAGAAAATACAGGTCAAATCTTTGAAAAAGGTAAAGGTGAAGGTGAAGGAGCGCTACAACGTAAACAAAGTCCACAATTGTTTCTTATCCTGCTTTTTAAACCTTATATTTCCTTCAGGTGGAAGTAACCTTAGATCTATTTCTTTTTTGAAATTTAACAGCAGGATAAACTTTTATCTTAAATGAATACAGGGAGCTTATGAAAATTTCAGTAAAAGCAATACCCGTCAATGAAGTCATGAAAGGCCTTGCCGATCAATGGCAGGTTCCTTTGACAGAAGAATGCGGGGAAATGAAGCTGGAGCTGCCTAAAGGTCTGGGGGAGGGATCAATCACAGGAATGAGTTTTCCTTCGGGCTTGGGGATCATTCGGTATAATTGTATGTTTCACCAGGACTATGAGATCCTTTTTTCAATTAAAGGAAATCACCCTCTCAAATTCATCTTTAGTACAGCGGGCAGCGTGAATCATTCTTTTGAAGGAGAAAATGATCGACATGAGATCAAAACGTATCAAAATGTAATTGTTTCCAGTAGTGGTACTAACGGGCATCTGCTAAGTTTCAGAGGCGGGGAAATTAATCAAATTGTAAGTATTGAGATTGTACGATCAGAGTTCAGCAAAAGAAAGAACCACGATTTATATGATCTTGACCCTATTTTGAGTGGTGTTTTTTTGGATTCAATTGCAGCACAAAGTTTTATTTACCACGGAAATTACAGTATCAAAGCCGCTGATATCGTGGAAAATATTTCTTTAAACAATTATTATGGGGTGGTTAGGTCCGTTTTTATAGAAGGAAAGCTTTTGCAAATGCTGGTCATTCAGATCAAACAATATCAGGATGACCACCGGAAAGACAATTCGCCCCAAATGTTGAGGAGTTATGATGCAGTAAGAGTAAAAAGAGCTGCAGAAATGATCAATAGCCAGTTAAATAAAAATTTTACGGTGGAGTTTTTGGCGAATGAGGCAGGCACTAATGTGAATAAACTGCAGGAGGGATTTAAACAAATGTATGGGCTAACGATAAATAAATATGCGCAGGAGGTAAAACTCCAGGCAGCACGGGAACTTCTACTGGAAAAGGGACTGAATATAACGCAAGTAGTTACCTCTATAGGACTCAATAATTCGAGTTATTTCTCAAAGATCTTTAAGAAAAAATACGGGATGAGCCCTGGGATCTTTCAAAAGCACTCTTAAAGAATTTCGTTGTCCGGGAGAACTTAAATACTTTCTCTCTTTTTCTCCTGTATTGACAACATGAAAAGACAGGATAGATTCCTGTCTTTTCAATAGATCTTTCTAAGCATTACAGCCAGGATTCTCACTGCTCTCTGTTTTGCATTCTTTCTTGCATTTGCCTGTACATGCTGGTGTCTCTCTCCATCATGATTAACATGTGCTCCACCATTCGTCGTTGCATTTCAGGATTTCTCCTGTACATCGAAGTATCACGTTGCATCATCATTCCTTCCATCAACATAGTGTCAATAACCTCTGGATGGTTCGCCATCACTTGTTGCATATGCCTGCGCCCATACATATTTCTCATCATAGGACGACTGGCTTGCATCCATTCCATCGACTGGTCATTTTTTCGCATTTCATCAATGAACTCGCTAAAAAGCTGCTCATCATTTAAAATCTGCTGGTAAACCTCCTGCCGCTCCTCGGGGTCTTCTTTCAAGTCTGGACGGTCATCTGCATCACATCCCGTTAGCAGTAACATACAAACTGGGAAAAAAAATGAACAGATCTTCATCTTGATATTTTTCATAATTCATTTGAATTGGTTATCAGCAACTTAAGTTATGAAATTTCAGGTAAAACGGCGGTGATATTAAGGTATAGTTAACTTCTAATATCCGGGAAGAACATTGTTCAAGCTAGTTAGAAAAATTGTTAGGAATCTAAAGTTTGAAAAGTTACGTGCCTTTGTCAATTTTTTCTTCAGCCCATTCTTCTTCTTCCTGATCAGGACTTTCGGGCTCGTCATTAAGCTTTTTAGCTATAGAAACATGGTTTAGTTCTATATAGATAGGAAAATGATCAGAGCCAATACTGGGTAACCTTTTTAACTTGAACAGGGAGAAATCCTTGCTGTGGAAGACATGGTCGAGGGGCCATCTAAAAACCGGGATCCCGGCGTGGTACGTGTTATAGAAACCCCTGCCAATCCTGGGGTCTACCAGTCCGCTGATTTGCTGAAAAAGCCTGGTGGTACGTGACCAGGCCACGTCATTGAGATCTCCAAAAACCAGGGTAGAGTTTTGTTGTTTGACCTGCTTTCCTACCAGTAACAATTCGGCATCCCTATTGGTGGAGGTGCTGTCTTCTGTGGGGCTTGGAGGTTTTGGGTGTAAGCAATGAATGTGGACCTTTTCCCCGTTTCGCAGCACTACATGACCGTGTATGGAAGGAATTTCATCAGAAATAAGATACTTTATCTTAATTTCCCGAAGCTCCAGTTTAGAATACAAATGCATTCCGTAGAGATTATCTTGAGGAATTTTAACCGTATAAGGATAATTATTTTCTATTTCTGAAAGTTCCTGCTCCCATTTCCTGTCACTTTCCAGAGTTAGAAGAATATCCGGATTCATCGTTTGAACCAACTTCAATAGCTTATGATATTTCTTGTTTGAAGTAAGTACATTGCTAACCATGATTGAAATGCGGGTGTCGCTTTTTCTGCCTTCCAGGCGAAAAACCTGCTTACGGGCCAGGATGGTATAGGGAAAGATCTTAACCGCCTGATAAAAAAAACTTAGGGAAAGCGTACTTACCAGAATAATTTGCCAGGTACCCCATAATGGAAAAAAAACAAACGCTAAACCTATTAAAAATAAAGTGATGACCGATACCTGTAGACGGGGAAAATCAAAACCCCGAATCCACCATTGATCGAATCTGGTAAGGGAGGCAACCGTGGGAAAGAAGGCAAGAACAGAAAAAAATGCAGTTATGATTTGAGGAAGCGTCATGAATTTACGTGCAAAATTTTACATAAATATACATTATGATTTTTAAAGAGTGGTGCCTGCTCCCAAGGAATTTCAAAAATGTCTTTTAATCCTGAAAAAGTATTTTTGATTTCACCGCGTTGATGTAAGGCATTAAGAAGTTATAGATCAAAGATTATTTTTGCCTTTGTCATCTTCCTTTTTTTGGGCTCGTTTTACTTGTTTTCGCAAATTGTAAATGGTGTAAATAAGCACAGCCACAATTACAATTCCCGTAATTATGCCATAGCCAATTGCAGTGTCAAAAAATGGAAAAAAAGCCATTCTCCAAGATATTAAAAACAGAGGACATTCTCTCCTTTTAAATATCTACCCTAAACCCGAAACATAATGTTTATACGGTAAAAAGCCGATGATTCCCCTTTTTGGAGTAGCTGGTTTTTTTATTTCCTGAATAACTTTTACATTAAGACCATTGGGATCCCCGACATTGATGGAGACAGTAACAAAGTAGAATTTAAATAATAAAGAAATGAATATACTTTATCTGCATGGGCTTGACAGTAGATTAAGTGAGCAAAAAATGACTGTTCTAAAAAAATTTGGAACGGTACACGAACCTCACCTGAATTACTATGAGAATGAAAACGCCATAGATACTGTCCTAAATTATTGCTCCAATCGTTATATTGATGTGGTTATTGGCAGCAGTATGGGAGGATTTGCAGGCTATCATGTCGCGAACGCTCTTGACCTGCCGGCCCTATTGTTCAATCCGGCATTGAAAAAGAGGTCTGTAGGCCAGAATATCTCCATTGATAAGAACTCATATAACCAGATAAAGCACATCATTATTGGTCAAATAGATGAGGTGGTAATTCCCCGAGATACCCTGGATTACCTGCAAAATAACTTTAATGAAAAAACAGATCTACACCTGCACCTGGTACCGCAACTGGGGCATAATATCCCTGTGACCTTTTTTGAAGAGAAGGTAAGGTCTTTCCTTGAAAGAATGGAAAAGATAGGTTAATGTAATGTTAGGTATAAACTCAAGCCTGGAAAGAAAGGAGAAGGTTTTCAGGTAGTAATATATACCCCTATTCCTTTTTCATTTCTTCATTTAGTCAATTATTCTGAAGCAAACGACTGAAAATTTAATTCCTGACAAAAACATGAAGCTGTCTATGCTCCAGATCTTACTGAAGTTAGCTCGAGATTAAGAAAGAAAATATTTAAGATGTTTTATTGCGCTTGGTCTAATTTTCAGGAATATAGTTAAAACGCTGTCCGCCCACAGAAATACCGGCCATGGCACCCCCTTTAGGAACAGTTACAATAGCCACCCCGTCCTGGAATTCCAGATCGCGGGAAAATCCTTCATCCAGGATCACAGCCGAGGCATTGGCGCTTAACTCAAAGCTTCCGCTTTTAAATCGATCTAAAGCAGCCTGTGTCTCAAAGAAAAGGACTTCAACAAAAGCTTTGCCTCCCAATTGTAACCCTACATCCAGTTGTTTAAGGTCGGCATAACCTATCATTCTGCCATTTTCATAAACGACCCCGTTTCCTGAGGCCCCACCAATTATATAAGCGCCCTTGCCAACATTAGGGAAGATGGCGTATCCTTCAGCCGAATTGAAATATTCGCTCATTAAAGGATGTTCTCTTTCGATCATGGCTTTTTCCTGTTGAGCATCAGTTACCAGGTCATCCCCTGATTTTTTGGTCGATCCGCAGGCTGTGAGAATGAAACACAGCACTACAAACAGTGGTTTGAAAAAAGATGAAGAAGTTTTCATAGGTTAGAAAAATTTTGATTAATCATTGAATTTACTCATGATTCTAATTTTTTCTAGTTAATCATTTGTTATTTATTTGAAAATCAGGCCTAAATATCATTGATTTTCTTACGGCCTTGAAAAAATAAGAAGAACTCCTAAATATCGTAATAGCATTATTCCTTTTTTCTTATTAGGTCTCAAAAATGTATTTTTACAGGAAATTCTCAATTATGTCGTTGATCCTTCCTGTAAAGGGGATAGCCCCTAAAATAGATGAAAGCTGTTTTATAGCCGCCAACGCTACCATTGTAGGTGATGTAGTGTTGGGAAAGAATTGTTCGGTATGGTTTACCGCCGTAATTCGGGGGGATGTTAATTCCATTCGTATTGGGGATCGCACTAACATTCAGGATGGAGCAGTGATTCATTGCACTTTTGAGAAGGCTGAAACCACTATTGGAAATAATGTCTCAATTGGCCACAGGGCCATTGTGCATGGTTGTACCATTCGCGATAATGCGCTCATAGGGATGGGAGCGATCGTCATGGATCATGCTGAGGTGAAGGAGAATTGCATTATTGCGGCTGGAGCAGTTGTCCTGGAAAATACTATTTGCGAGGCAGGTTGTATTTATGCCGGTATACCCGCGAAAAAAGTTAAAGAACTCTCGCCGCAACAGATCGATAATATGCAAAAGACCGCCCAAAATTATATCATGTACAGCGGGTGGTTTCAACACAAAGATGATGAGGATAGTTTGAACAATTTTCTTAACTCTTGAAAGCTATTTCTGGTTCCCTCCAAAAGTCAACCCAATTCATAAAAAAGAGGTGTCCTAAACAGGACACCTCTTACATTTTTTAAAGGTCAGGATTAATATTTTTCCTTATGGTCTTTATTCTTCATTTTTTTCTTGTCGTGCTTCATTTTTCCATTATTGTTGAACCACAATTCGCTACCATCCCTAAGCTCGACTTCATGACCATTTTTCTCTTTTTCCCAGGCCACTACTTCTGCATTTGAATACTCTCGTTCCAGGTTTATACGAATTGATTCAGGAAAGACACTCAGAGGGATGGATGCTCCATCCTCAGTCTCAATTTCGGTGATCTCACCTTTTTTATTGAAATCGAGCTCAGTTCCATTCTCGAACTCCACTTCGTAAGTTTCACTATCAGACATATGGTACCAGCTGTCATCAACATCGATCTCTGCTATCTTTTCTGATGCAAAGTTTTGATCAATAAAATCTATAGAGCGTTGTGGTAATTCATTTTTTTCGGTCTGGGCCAGTACCGCTCCAGAAAACAGAATTGAAATTCCTAATGCATAAATCCTTTTCATAATTCTTGTTTTTTTTTGATTCAGTCCGAAATTACAGGTAGAGATCAAAAAAGCCAAAAAATGATTGATAAGCTTGTGTTAAGTGTGTTAAAATCAATGCATTAAAGGAGATCTGTTTTTCCGGATTTTGACCTGATCCTGATCATAAGATTTCTGTAAAAGAGGCTGTTTCTTTGCCTTCGAAAAAAATATTCGGACAGGAGAGTCCTTCCGAATAAATTGTAAATCAATAAATATCAAAAGATCATGACCACAGAATTTTTAGCATTTTCAATAGCTGTCCTTATGGGGATAACAGGAACAAACCTCAACAAAACTTCCGCAGACCTGGCGACAGAAGCTACTGAGGTGAATGCTCCTGCCAAAACTATTGTGATCAACTCCAATGACCAGATGAAATTTGACAAATCAGAGATCAAGGTGAAAGCCGGGGAAAAGATCAAGCTTACTCTAAATCACACAGGAAAGCTTCCTAAGAATGCCATGGGACATAATTTCGTCCTGCTGGAGAAAGGTATTGATATTGCCGCTTTCGGGATGAAGGCCATGGATGCCAAAGACAATGAGTATATTCCTTCTAAAGGAGTGATCACTCATACAAAACTAATTGGGGGCGGGGAGTCTACCACTATTGAATTCACAGCACCGGCAAAGGGTACCTACGATTTCATTTGTAGCTTTCCCGGGCATTATGCAATGATGAAAGGAAAATTCATTGTGGAATAATTTCCGTTCAAAATGAACTGAAGGCCGTAACAGAAATGTTGCGGCTTTTTTATTTCTTGTTTATCTTTTGAAAAAAAAAGTTATCTGGCAAACCATAACAGGAAAACAAGTATCCCTATCCCCAAAATTCCCCCAAAGATCATCTGGCCTTTTAGGAATAACCAGTCCCAGTTAATTTGCGAGATGTAAGCTTCAATGATCTCCCTGCTTCTTAAATCTTTTTCTGTCGCTTTCATAATTGCGGTGGTTTTGGTTACTCGAAGAAGAAAACAACAATAATTCCATGGAATTCATAAAAAAGAAGGAAGTGTGAATTTAAAAGTGGATTCTGCTAATGATCTATTAAAAAGATGATGATCATTCCTCTCTGAGTATTGAGATGTAAGGTATTTCTTATGGAGAATGGAAAATACTTTGATCTTCAACTTTTAAATACACTTTAACACTGCTCAAGGAATCCCATTACTAATCATAATTAGTTTTGACCCATTTTTCCACAGGTGGTGTGGCTCAAGTTGTAGAAAAAACATATTTCCAGTGATATAATTCCAGTTTTCGATAGTTACCGTTGGTGGTTTAGATTGCTGAGAATTCAAAGTTCTGCAGAAAATTAAACTTTATAAATGATGCCAGGGCTAATTCTTTGTTATGCAGCTCTTAACAATATTTTATAATACTTCATTCTTCAGAATTCCGACCTAAAAGGTAACTTAGGAATTCTAACCTAACTAATCAGGAGGATGAAAAGATCCCTACGTATTCTTCCCGCGATACTCTTTTTATTCTGTCATACATTCAATATAGACCTTATCGCCCAGGAATCTCCTGAAGTAGATATTGGAGGAGCCCTGCGCTTTAATTACAATCTCTCTTCCTGGAAACCCGAACAAAAGAACAGGGGCGGGGACTTTGGTTATGATATGTTCAGGATCAATGCCGTTGCAGCTTATAAAGGGGTGTATGTTAATGCTGAATTTCGGCATTATTCCGAAGCCTTTGGGGGCGGAATGCTGAAGCAGGGATGGTTTGGGTACAAATTAAATGAGATCAATGAACTTCAATTAGGCCTCACCCAGGTGCCCTTCGGGATACAACAGTACAATTCCCACAACTGGTTTTTTAACCTGGGTTATTATATGGGGCTGGAAGATGATCACGATATGGGCATAAAGTACATGCACCTGGGTGAGAAATGGGAATACCAGTTCGCCTACTTCAAAAATGCCGAAGAACTGAGGTTCGGTGATGCTTCAGCCGTTTCCCACAGCAGGTATTCCTATGATGTGGCGGGGAATAATAAGGAGGTACACCAGGCAAATGCAAAACTCCTGTACAAATGGGGCGATAGCCTGCAGTCCCAACTGGGAGCATCTGCCCAGTACGGAGGATTATATAACATCAACACAAAAAAGACCGGAAACCATTACGCCCTGGCCCTTCACTATGAAGCCGACTATAAACTGTGGAACCTTAAGACCGAAGCTATGCTTGTTTCTCATAACCCTGAAAATGCCGCAGGAGTTTCCGAAGAGATCATTACCATGGCCGCTTATGGCGCCCCGTATGAAGTCGCAGCCGATTTTAACCTTTACACCATTGCAGTTGCCCGAAACGTGCCGGTAAGTTGGGGTCCGGTTTCGAACCTGCAGTTCTACAACGATTTTGGGTACATGCAGAAAAGGGAAAATTCTTTTGAAGATTCTTTTATGAATGTTACGGGGGTGCTGGTGAGTGCCGGCAACCTGTATACCTATATTGACTATGCCGCCGGATATAATCATTCCTGGTTGGGCGGCAATTTTGTGAACGATTTTGCCGAAGGAGATCCCGACGCAAAATGGGAGGCCAGGTTCAATATTAATTTCGGATACTATTTCTAAACCCGGAAAAAAATTTAAAATCAAGAGACCATGACTAAAAAGATCGTAAGAAGTGATGAACGAAAATCCATAATGGGACTCCAGGTGAATGGTCCGGTCTTTTTTACTTCTTCTATCATCATCATTATCAGTATCGCCTTAACCCTGATCTTCGAGGAACAGGCCGAGGGGTACTTTAACGATATTCAAAATTTTGTAGCCAATAACGGGGGCTGGTTCTTCGTCTTATGTGTCAACATTTTCCTCATTTTCGTGCTCTACCTGGCCTTCAGTAAATTTGGAACTATCCGAATAGGAGGGAAGGATGCCAAACCCGAGTTCAAAACCATTTCCTGGTTCGCTATGCTCTTTAGTGCCGGGATGGGAATTGGACTGCTGTTCTGGAGTATCGCCGAACCGGTGACCCATTTCATGAATCCGCCGCTTACCGAAGGCGGGACTCCGGCGGCCGCCCAGGAAGCCATGAATTTTACCTTTTTACACTGGGGGTTCCATGCCTGGGGTATTTACGCCCTGGTAGGACTTTCCCTGGCCTATTTCACTTATTCCCATGGCCTGCCGCTCACGATTCGGTCGGTTTTCTACCCGGTCCTGGGCGATAAGATCTACGGAAAAAGAGGAGATCTCATTGATATTTTCGCGGTACTGGCTACCCTGTTCGGACTGGCCACTTCCCTGGGGCTGGGCGTTCAGCAGATAGCCGCGGGGCTGGCCCATGTGTTCGGGATTGACAGCGGGATCGTCACCCAGGTGAGCCTTATTGCGGGAATTACTGCCATTGCCACGATCTCTGTGGTACTGGGCGTGGACAAAGGGGTAAAGTTCCTGAGTGAATGGAACATGAGGATAGCCATTTTGCTCTTACTGCTTGTACTGGTTCTGGGCCCCACGATCTTCATTTTTCAGAGCTTTGTCCAAAATACAGGAAACTATTTTTACAGCTTTTTAGAGATCTCGTCCTGGACCGAGAGCTATACCGGCAATAACTGGCAGAACGCATGGACCGTTTTTTACTGGGGCTGGTGGATCGCCTGGTCCCCTTTTGTGGGTATGTTCATTGCCCGCATCTCCAAAGGACGAAGCATCAGGGAATTCATCCTGGGCGTGCTTATCGTACCATCGCTCATTACTTTCTTCTGGATCTCTGCCTTTGGAAGCACCTCCATTCAGCAGGCATTAGCAGGAGATGAGACGATCCTTAATGCCGTAGATGAGAATGTAGCAACTGCATTGTTCGTGTTTCTAGAAGATTTTCCTTTCGCGGTTGTATTGAACATTATAGGAGTGATCCTTATCGCCGGCTTTTTTGTCACGTCTTCAGATTCCGGTTCCCTGGTGGTGGACAGCCTTACCTCGGGCGGAAAGATCGATGCCCCGGTAGGGCAGCGGGTTTTCTGGGCAGTGGCCGAAGGTAGCATTGCAGCAGTGCTTTTGATTGGAGGAGGATTGCAGGCCCTGCAAACAGCTTCCATAGTCACGGGGCTGCCGTTCGCTTTTATCCTGTTGTTCATGTGTTACTCCCTTTATACCGGCGTGCGGGATGAATATTTAAAAGCGGAAGAGAAAAAGGCTCAGAAGGAACTGGAGAGTTACGAAGAAGTAATTTCAGATATTATTAAAAAAAGAGGAAGAAACAACAAAGATAACCAGGCATGAAAAAGATCAAAAACATACTCGTTGCCCTCGATCTTTCAGCTATAGATGAAAAGCTCATCACCTACGCATCTTTTATTGCTGAAAGATTGCAGGCAGAGAACGTTTATTTTGTACATAACATCAAAAAATACGAGATCTCAGATCTTTTCGAAGAACACCTAAAGGATGTGAATCTCGATGAAGTGATAGGGGAGGAATTGAATGAGAAGGTCAAAACGCATTTTTCGGCCTCTGCCAATTGGGAAGTGCTCATTTCAGAAGACCCCTACAGCGAATCTTTGCTTAAATACATTGTAGAAAAATACGGGATCCACCTTGCCATTGTAGGGAACAAGAAGCATGAAAAAGGCACCGGGGTGGTTAGCGGAAAATTACTTCGCCTCTTGCGCTGTGATATCCTGGCTGTACCCACGGCAGCAAAGGAAAAAATCGATGTGATCTGGGCCGGTACAGATTTCTCGCAAGATTCCCGCAAGGTCTTCAAGATCACCAAAGAACTGCAGGAAGGACAAAATGTGGATCTAAAAGTGGTGCATGTTTACAGCGTGCCCGTACAGTTCTCTCCTTATGTTTCCCCTGAATCCATGGGGCCAAAAGTAGAAAAACATGTAAAGGAAAAATTCGATAAGTTCCTGAAAAAGCTCAATTATTCCGAAAATATCGAGCCGCTTATCTTCATGGGAAGGGAATCTGGAGCCGCTCAAAAGATCCTGGCCAATCTTAAAAGGTCTGAAGTAGATATTCTGGTGGTTTCAGACAAAGGCGGAAATACATTTTCTCCTTTCGCGGTGGGCACGGTGACCGAAGAGTTATTCAATGCTAACCTGGATGTGCCTTTGTGGGTCGTGAAGTAGCTATAAAGGGATTCGGGGATAGTTCTGGATCTCTTTTTCTTCCTCATCTTTTACCTGAAGGATACGGCTGGGTCGATGCTCCTGCGCAATTTCCCGGGCTTTATCCAGGGCATTTTCCTCGTTTCCGAAGGATTCTATGAGTTCATTCTGGTGGTCCAGCACCTGCCACTCCTCTTCTTCGGTTTTCTTTTTCACCCGATAGGTCCGTTCTCTAATCACCTCTTCTTTGTTCTTTATCAGCTCAAGGATCATCTTACCATCGCTGTAATTTCCGCCGGGATAGAGCATGGGCAAAAGAGCAAAAAATACGTAATACATGGAGAAATAAGTGAACTGATAGGTTACCATACCAGCTTCCAGAACCTCGTTTTCTACCAGTAGGATCACCGCAATGGTACTCAGCAGATTAAAAAGCGCCCCTCCTAAAAAGATAAGAGTATTGGCCACTTTTTCTTTGCGTTCTATATTCTCGAAGGTACAGAACCCATACCAGAAATAATACTGGCGAATTTCCAGTATACCCCGACTAAAGACGGGTTTTCCACTGCCTACTACGATCCTAATATTTTTCGCACCCATGAGCCAGGCAAAGAAAACATGTCCCCCTTCATGTAGAATGGAGATCACCGGCAAGACCAGGAAAAAAGCCAGCAAAAATTTTGGGATGTCGCTTATACCAAACATGGATCAATTTCTCATAATCAATAATTTAGGAAATTAATAGCCGTACGGTCTTAAAATAATATGAAAAAATCAGTTGATAGTGAAGAGTGAGCAGAGGGCAGAGGGCAGAGGAGACATACAAGTCGGTTTTCTGTTTTCCTTTTGTTTTTTCCGGTTACTATTTAAGATATGGATTTACTCTAAGCTAAAGTGGACTAAAACTGGAGCACGACGAAATCTGCCATTACTTGCCTCAATTCACCTATTAACTGATCCTAACTTGAAATTGACGGTGACTAAATAATGCTATTCATGTACATGCCCGTATGGCAGACAGGTTCGTGGCTTTATATAAATATTTTGTATTAACGTACGTTTGTTTAACCGTTAATAACATCGTTAAAACTTTTGTTGTAGGAAATTTCATAGTATCTGAGTTTAAAATAGTTTTGGCAGGAACTAATCAATACTACCTACACAATGAAACAACTATTATTTTTGAGAGTCCTGTCCCTGTTACAGGTGCTACTGATCTTTAATGCCTGTTCCCCGGAAGATGCGGTTTCTTCTTCTGACAATTTTCACACCTTAAACTTTACCGTTGATACCTATGGAAATTACCATGAGAACTTCGAAGAGGCCTATAAAAATTCCTATGCTGGTGCAGAGGTAACCTTTCCCGACGGCATATGGTACTTTGAAGAAGCCTTGCTGGGAACACTTTCCTCTGATACCAAGAACGGCTCACAGGCTGTTCGTATTAGAGGTAACGGAAAGATCACTATGAATTTTGATCTTCCTGAAGGTGCAAATGACCTAAATCTCAGCTACGCAAAGTTTGGTAAAGACCGGGCCAGCAGTTTCAGCCTTTATTACTCCACCGACGGAGGCCTTACCTGGACCCAGAGTGGCGGGGAGGTCAATGTGAATAACAAGAACCTTCAAAGCGCGACCTTCCCCATTAATGTGGGTGGAAATGTGCGATTTGAAATCAGGAAGACTGATGGCTCTTCAGAAAGGTTAAATATTGATGATATTTGGGTGGCACCCTATAGTGGTGTGGCACAAGGACCTGTTATCGATATTACAGAAGATTACGAAAGCGGCTCCAAAGGTAGTTATTCTGCCGGTCTATTGGAGCTTCCTACGGGAACCTGGTACCTGGAAGAAGCCCTTATAGGATCATTGGACAACGATCGTAAATCTGGATTAAAGTCGGTACGCATCCGTGATTACGGGATCCTGCAAATGAACTATGACGTTACCAGTGCTACCTCGGTGAGTTTGAACCACGCGGTGTATGGGACAGATGGTTCGAGTACCTGGGAACTGCAGGCTTCAGTAGATTCTGGAGCTAGCTGGACCACAATTGGGGGCACCCAAACATCTGCTGCCACGACTCTTGAAAATGTAAGTTTCAGCGTGGATTTTTCCGCGGCCGTGCGATTCCGGATCGTCAAACTTTCGGGCAGCGGGGATCGAGTCAATATCGATGATTTCACCATCGGCGGAACGCAGGATACTTCCGAAGGTGGTGGTACCGGTGGTGGTGGTTCCGAAATTTCGGGAGCCGTGCATTTTACCATGGGGAATCCTTCCGCAGCAATTGCAGATACCAACACTCCAAACAATTACCTGCTCGAAAAAGAGGAATATGTGATGTCTTACAGCCGCGACAAAGGTACCGCGAACTGGGTGAGTTGGCATTTGGATGAAGCCTGGCTGGGAAGCGCCACCAGACAAAATGATTTCAGGACAGACAGCAGCTTGCCATCAGGTTGGTACCAGGTAAATCAGACAGATTACCAATACAGCGGCTTCGATCGTGGTCATTTGTGCCCATCAGCCGACAGGACGCTCTCGGAAGATGACAATTCCAATACCTTTTTCATGACCAATATGATGCCGCAGGCGCCGAACAACAACAGGATCGCCTGGGCAAACCTGGAGAGCTACTGCAGGTCTATGTTGAGCGGAGGTTATGAGGTCTATATCATTTCGGGCGGTTACGGAATAGGAGGGGACGGCTCTAACGGTCCCGCCGACTATATTGCGGACGGGAAAGTACAGGTGCCCTCCAACACCTGGAAGGTGATCATGATCCTTCCCGACGGGGATGATGATGTGAACAGGGTGACCACCAGTACGCAGGTGATCGCGGTGGATATGCCGAACAGCCAGAGCGTCTCTTCTGACTGGACGCTGTACCAGACCAGTGTTGACCAGATAGAAGCCGCTACAGGTTATGACTTCTTTGACCTGGTACCCGATCATATCGAGGATGTGATCGAAGCAGGGGGAAGTAGTATTTGAACTGAAACAAACTGAATAAGGAAAAACACGTTCGCAAGGGCGTGTTTTTTTGTTAATAGTTTCCGGGAAATTCTACTTATTAAGGCAAGAATCAAGAATCAAGAGACAAGAATCAAGACTTTTGGGGATTTGAAAATTGAAGGATTTGAAAATTTATTAATTGATTATTAGAGGGACAATTATTTCTTTTTACCCCCCTGCCCCCTACAGGGGGAGAAGGTGTTAGTTTCTGCGCTCTTTGAGAGAGCTTTGCGCCCTATGCGAGGATAATTAAATGTACGATGATCAATTAACAATTATAAGATTTTGTATTCAATTCGTGAATTCGTGGCTAATAAATTCAATTTAATCCCCAGTAACCCATCCCCAATCAACCTGTTTCTATTTTGTGAATATCTCTTTGTTAAAATGGTTAGGAAGGCCTGTTTAAAATGATATTTTTGGCTCCCTAAAAAATGAAACTATGAGCGTAATTTGGTACGAATGTAAGGTGAAATACAGAAAAACACACGAAACAGGAGAGCAGAAAGTGACCACTGACACCTATCTTTTAGACGCGGTGTCCTATACAGAAGCAGAGGCCAGGATCACAGAGGAAATGAAGGCCTATACAGAAGAAGACTTCAGGATCATGAACATCAAGGTCGCGAACTTTTCAGAAGTACATCCTTTTGAAAATTCAGACAGGTGGTTCAAATCCAAAGTTTCCTTAGTAGCCCTTGATGAGGAAAGCGGGAAAGAGCGAAAAACGAACATGTACTTACTAGTGCAGGCTAATGACGTCAAAGAAGCTTTTGAAAATACAGAGAAAGCCATGGCCGATACCATGGGAGATTATTCCATCCCTGCTATTACTGAATCGCCAATCCTGGATGTTTTTCCATATTTTACCGGCGAGGAAGAGCAGCTGGAGAAATTTGGTGTGGTTGAGAATTCTGAAGCTTCCGAAGAAGTAGCTGTGGAGGAGACAGCAGCTCAATAATTATTTTAGACCCTTTGATTGAAAAAACACCTCTAGAAAAGGGGTGTTTTGATTTTTAAGAGAAGCTCAAAGAAAGAATTTTAAAAATGAATTTCCAGGAGGTTATTTCACAAACTATTCCAGCCACTCCTTAAAATCCTTGACCCGTTCCCGGCTCACAATGATCTGTTGCTCATTAAAATTCTGCAGTTTTACTTCCAGCCGCTGATTGGAGTACGTAATAATGTCTGCAATGTCTTTCATCCTGATGATGAATTTGCGATTCACCCTGAAGAATTTCTCTGGATCGAGTTCAGGCTCTAGTCTGTCCAGGCTGCTGTCCATTAAATAACTTCTGTTGGCAGTGGTATGTAGATAGGTGCCTTTATTTTCAGAGTAAAAACAGCTGACTTCCTCGGTATTGATCAGTTTTAGGTGCTGGCCCACCTGTATACTGAACCGCTTCCGGTAATCTGAGGTCGGGAGGTTGAGCAGGTTCTTCAGGTTCTTTAGATCCAGACCAGATGGCCAGGAGTGGCGGGTCTTTTTGAATTTATCGATAGCTGTTTCCAGTTCTTCATCATCGATAGGTTTCAATAAATAGTCGATACTGTTGAGTTTGAATGCCTGTAGGGCGTACTCGTCATAAGCAGTGGTGAAGATGATGCAGCAATCGATTTCCACATTTTCAAAGATCTCAAATGAGAGTCCGTCGCTGAGCTGTATGTCCAGAAAAATGAGATCTGGATGCTCATTTTGAAGAAACCAGTTAGTGGCTTCTTCCACTGAGCTGAGCGTGGCTATCACCTGTACCTCGAGCTTTTCTAACATTCTTTGCAGGCGTCTTGCTGCCGGCTTTTCATCTTCTACAATTACCGTTTGTGTCATGATCTTTTTCTGGAGTTTATTCCCAGCGGTTGCCTTTTTCTTTTTCCATCAATTCCCTGATCTTTTTTTCTTCCCATTTTTTTCCGAAGAAGAAATCAGAGCCAAAGACTCCGGCCCAATGAGCCAGCAATCCGATACCCCAGAAAAAAGCGGTAAAGTAATTGGAAATATCCTGCAGTCCCACCCAGAGACCTTCATCCCAGGTGCTCCCGACCAGCAGCATTATATTTACAAAAAGGTAGACCGTCAGGTGAATGTAAAACCCGCGGATGCTTTTAACCTTTTTGCGGGCTTCCTGATATCTTATATTATTTTGACTATTTGGTTCCATCAGTTCCAGGATTTAGATTGCTGTTGTTCTTTTTGCATGATCTCTCTTATCTTTTGTTCTTCCCAGGCGCGACCGTATTTAAAGACAGAAAAACCGTGTATGGTCAATCCCATTCCCCAACCTAGCAGGGGGAACCAGAACCACTGGAAATCCCAGTAGGTTTTGTAATTGATAAAGACAAGCAGCGGTATTACCACGCAATAGGTGATCAAGTTTCCGTAAAAGCTTTTGATCTCCCTAACCCTTTGTTGTGCCCTGAGATAGGCGCTTTCTTCAGTGTATTGCACACTTTTACTTGCAGAAAGTTGTTTGGTTAATAAAGGTAATTTCACTCTAAAAAATTCGGTGTTCTGAAAAATGTACACCTTACGTTCTGTGACCAAACTATAGCGCTCCACGATATTCTGAAGGCCGACTCCTTTTCTGTTGCCCAGGACCTCTTTTTTCTGAAAATTATTCTCAACTACCAGGTAGCCGTCCTCTTCGAAAATCTGAATCTTTAAAGGCTTGATTTCGCTCAGTATATTGTGTTTCACCGTATTCTCCAGCAAAAGTTGCAAGGAAAGCGGTACCACTTTTGCCTCCGGGCGGCTTAAGTGCCGTGGAACCTCGTAAAATAGGCTGTTCTCAAACCGCATTTTTAAGAGGTTCATATAAGTGACCGCAAAAGAAAGTTCTTCTTCAAGGCTTACCAGTTCTTTGTCTTTTTGCTCGAGTACGTACCTATATATCTTTGAAAGGAATGTGGTAAACTTTTGAGCCTTTTCGGGATCTTCATCTATAAGAGAAGAAAGCACATTAAGGCTGTTAAACAGAAAATGCGGATCGATCTGGTTCTTTAGACTTTCAAATTTGGCAGAAGCCGTGCCTGCAATGATCTTCTGCTCTGTTACTTTACGATCCTGTAAAGCTTTATAAAAATGAATAAGATGAAAGATCAGCGAAACTATTGCAGTAAAAAGCAGGGGGAACAGATAGTGTCCGGCTCTTTCATTTTCCAGGAATTCCTGCAGGGGAATTCCCTGGAACAATGTCTCATCTACCATCCGGCAGAAAAAGTAAGCTCCGAGGGTGAGTATCATGGACCCTGAAGCTGCAAAGAAAACTCTCCTTAAAGTCGCGTTCTCCCAACCTATTTTTCTTTCAAAAATGGTAAAAAACAGTCCGTTTACCAGGGTAAGCACAAAGCAATAGAAGAAATAGATCCCCCACATTCTTGGGTTAGCAAGCTCCGGAAAAATCAGTCCTCCAAACAACAGATTGAGCAGGACCACTACCAGACAGATCCCTATTGAGATTCTGAATATTTTAAAGAGGATATGCATATTGCTTTGGTTTGTGCTAATTTCTACTTCTTTTTTGGTTTTTTAAAGACTTTCCTGCCTATAATTGAATTGCAGAGATTTTTTAATCATTGGAATTATCCCCACATACCTGCTCGATCAGCATCTCTGTACGGTTCTTTCCCCAGGCCGGTGCAAATTTGTCTGCAGGTTCCTGTTGATCAAATAGTAGCAGGGCTGCCTGCAAGTCTGGACAAAATGTAGCAGGATCTTCCCCAAAGAATCTAGCAGAGCCCATGTTCCATTCGGTGCGGGACAAAGCCACGCGGGGATTATCGGGGGCTTCGGCAGCGGCGGCGGCATAGATGTTCGTGATGACCGGTGATAACTTCATTCCGTAAGTACCTGGATCAAGTGTAATATAGGAGGTATGCAACATAGCCTGCAGCACCTTCAGCTCCACATTTTCATCTCCCGCAATACTTTTGGCCTTGTTCAGCAACTCCTGGGCGCCCTCTAATTGCTGGTCTTTTTGTGCAGGGTTGGTCATATCAAAACTCTCAACGATCTGGATCTGGGCCGCATAGTAAAAAGGTAACCAATTTTCTTCTTCTGTGTGGCCAATTCGGGCGAACATATTTGCGGCCTGGGTTGCTTCTCCCTGTTGCCAGAGCTCAAAAGCTTTTTCCATGCCAGATTCGTACTGGGTTTGGGAATGAACGGCAATAAAAAAAAAGACGCTCATAATACAGGTGTGGATCAATTCTTTCATTTTGTTGGGTGTTTAGATTTATACTTCAAAGGTGGTGAGAACCTGGAAGTTTTTGAATTAATGTTTGCTGAACTGTTTAAATGGAAGGATGAATTGTGATCACCTATAGATTATCCAACTGATTTTTAGTTTTATCATTGCTTATGGTCCAGAAGAAGCCTACAAAAAAGAAACGGTCAGCTGCCGGGCTAATGGCACGCCTTTCAAAAATACCGTTTGTGTTGGCCTCTCTTGCGTATTCATAGTTGAAGATGTTCCTGCGGCCCAACACATTGGATACAGAGAAATACAGGATCTTTTGCCGACTTAGCAGGTAAGCCCAGTTAAAGCTGAGACTGTGGTAACTTTTTGTCTTTTCATCCATGAAGCCGGAGGTATTGGGGTCTTCATAAGGTCTGCCGGAAGAGTAATTAAATGTGAAGCCGAGCTGACTACGCCAGCTATCCACCCAATATTTTGTTACCAGGCTTGCGGAATGATCTGCAACGAATTGCGGGGTTGCTGAAGTAGGATAATTTCTGAAGTCTCTTTGGGAGTCGATAAAACTATAGGAAAGCCAGTATTCCAGATTATCAAAACTTTTATTGTCCCTAAAGAACAGGTCCAGGCCGCTCGCATAGCCGTCACCCGTGCTGCTGAATAAAGAACCGTTTTCCGGTACTTCGGTATTATATTTTAATAAACTGCTATAACTTTTATAGTAGCTTTCAACCCTAAAAGTGTAGCCGGTTTTGGTCCATTGGTAGTTAAGAATGTGATGTGTAGCAGTCTCGGGAGTTAGAGAGGGGTCAAACTTGAGTGCATTGAGGGAAGCCTGTTGGAAGAATTTTCCCCAGGCAAACGAGAACTGCCCGTTTTGTCCTGATTTTAATGCGATAGAAGTTCGGGGAGTCAAATGCAGTTGCTGGGTAAGATCAAAATAGGTGCCGCGTAATCCCAGCTTCATAGCAAAGTTCTTGCTGAAGATGAGATCAGTTTCTGCGAAAGAGGCAAAAAGATCGGGAGAAATTTGAAGGGAAGCAGTGGATTCTGCGTAGGTCTCTGAAAATGTTCGAAGTACAGTTTCTGCTCCAAAATGTAATTTAAATCGGTTGCTGAAGTGTTTGCTCAGCTTTAGCTTGAAGTTGGCGGCGAGTTCTTCCTGGTAGATTTCCGCAGCATCCACTTCAAGATCATTAGTACTATGCGAAAAGCTGATGCCGGGATTGAGGCTCCAGCCTTTGCCAATCCTTCCGCGGTAAGACAGGTTAGTGTAAAAATTATTGTTCTGCAGGTCGAATCGTAGCTTTTCAGTTTGATTTATATCTGGTTGCAGAACCTCAAAATCGGTTAGTTCATAAGCTGCATACCATTTAAAAATGCCATTTTTAAAGTGTTTTCTGTAGACCGTTTCACCGCTAAGGCTTTGGTATGGCCGCTTAAAGTCAGCCTGCTCGTTGTTTGGGAGCAATTCCAGGTAAGGCGAGAGATTGATATAACTGAGGTTTACAGAGAGGGAAGATTTTTTCCATTTTTTGGTATGCCCTAACCCGGCCCCCACGCTCATAAGGGAGATATTGGTTTCGGTTTGGGCAGGTTCATTGATAGTGTTAAGCAGCAGCACGCTGGAGAGAGCTTGCCCATATTCTGCAGAATAACCACCGGTAGAAAAGGTAATCCCGTCGAAGAGAAAAGGGGAGTAACGGCCCCGGGAAGGCAGGTTGTTGGTTGAAGCAGTATAAGGCTGGAAAACCTGCAAACCATCTATGTAGACTCCGGTTTCTTCTGCTGTACCCCCGCGCACGAACAGCCTGCCGTCTTCGCCTACAGTCTGTGTGCCAGGCAAGGTTTGTAAGGCCGCTATAAAATCTCCGGCAACGCCTGCAGTGGTCACCACATCCAGCGGTTTCAATACGTTTACCTTAGAATTATCACCCGCTGAAAAAGTACCCGCACTCAAGACTACGGCATCCAGAACGGTCACATCTTCCCGCAGGCTAATTTGAAGGTTCCGCATCTCACTCACCTGCAGCTTCCTTTTAAAGGTTTCGAAAGTGACATAGGAAACGACCAGGGTTTGAATTCCGCTACGGGTAGTAGTGAAGGCAAAGTATCCGTTCATATTGGTAGTGGCACCTTCATAACCTCCTTCCAAATACACATTGGCGCCTGCTATTGGTTGGCCGTCACGGGTTGTGACGATACCGGTAATTTGCTGCTGGGCCTTTAAACTGCCAAAAGTTAAAAATAAGAACAGGAAGAATGTGGCCCTCATATCTCTGATTTTGTTTCAAAGATGGAGCAGATAAGTGCGTGGAGAAATTTATTTAAACCGAATTGTAGAAAATAAAGGATGAGTTGAAAAAAAGGAATGGGTGTTTGGAAAATTCAGTGGAAGTCAGTGGAAGTAAAAAAAGCGCCTTATGAATCTATATTAGAATTCCCAGGGTCGCTATGCTATAACCGCAAGGCATAATCAAATCCTGTTTCGTGGGCTACATTACCTAATTCTGGTTTTTCTATTTTGCCGAAATAGTGTAAATAAGATCCATAAATTTTCGGTTAAAAAAATTATTTAATAACAATTCCAGAACCCGGCGTTCTATAATTGGAAAAACGATATTACTTATTCTATTTTGATTCAGTAGCATCCCGGGATAGGATTTTTTCCTACTTATGGGATTTTTTCCTACTTTTACCGCTTCGGAAGCATTCTTATGAAAGACCAGTTATTTGCAGTCATTGATGTGGAAACCACAGGGGGAGGGATCAATGGAAACCGCCTTACCGAGATCTGTATCGTACTTCTTCGCGGTTCGAAGATCCTCGATAAGTATACCAGCCTCATCAATCCCGAAAAGGAGATCCCCCGGCAGATCACTGCGCTTACAGGCATCGACAATTCAATGGTGGCCAATGCTCCAAAGTTTTATGAAGTGGCCAAAAAGGTGGAAGAGATCACCCGGGATGCCATCTTTGTGGCTCATAATGTGAACTTCGATTATAATGTACTTCGCAATGAGTTTCGGGAGCTGGGGTTTGAGTATTCCCGAAGAAAACTCTGTACGGTACGGCTCTCCAGAAAGTTGATCCCCGGCCTGTTTTCCTATAGCCTGGGCAGGTTGTGCGATTCCATTAATATTCCCATTTCCAACCGTCACCGCGCTGAAGGAGATACAGATGCTACGGTAATTCTTTTTCAGCGGCTGCTGTCCCTGGATGAGGATCACCGCGTGATCAATTCTTTCCTGCACACCCGTTCGAGACAGGCAACGTTACCACCTCATATCGATGCCGACCAGATACACGATCTCCCCGGGAGCCCCGGAATTTATCTCTTTAAAGATCGGCAGCACAAGGTGATCTATGCGGGGAAGGCCGTTGATATCAAGAAACGAGTGGTTTCTCATTTCTATGACCGAATGAGCAAGGAGTATCAATTGGGGCAGGAAACTTACCATATCGATCATGAAACCACCGGGAGCGAATTGGTGGCCCTGCTCCTGGAAGCCGAATGCATCAGGAAGTACTACCCCAAATTCAACAGGGCACAAAAAAGACCGGGACCGGTATACCAGATCGTGAGTTACACCAATCAGCGGGGAATATTGCAGCTGGCGCTGGAGAAGACGGTAAAAAAAAGGGAATCCATCGGTACCTTTTACAGTCGGGCCATGGCCCAGGAAAAGCTGGAGTACCTGTGCAGGGAATACAGCCTTTGCCCCAAATACTGCAGTCTGCAATCTGGTGTGGAGGAGTGCTGTCATTACAGCATTGTGAGCTGTGAAGGGATCTGTAGAGGCAGGGAAGAGGCGCAGGCTTACAACCAGAAGGTGTTGGCAGCCATCAGTTCCCTTAAGGAGGAATCTTCCACTTTTGTGATCAGGGAAAAGGGCAGGCACTTTGAAGAGGAGGCTTTTGTGCTGGTAAAGAATGGTATTTACCAGGGCTTTGGGTTTATTGATACAGAAGTTCAGGTATGTGGGCCAGAAGATTACGAACCTTTTTTAAAGCGGCAGCCCGCGACCTATCACACCAATAAGATCCTGAGCAATTACCTGCGGAAGCAGGGAAAACCAAGGGTGATCTTTTTCGAGGAGGAGCCGGAAGCCCGTCAACAAGTAACTACTGCAAAAGCCCATAAGAACGCCGCGGTCATGGCTTCGCATGGAACGCTGTCCCTTTTTCAATGATCAATGAACAATAATCAATGATCAGATTTGCGTTTTTTTCGGAACCTTCCCAATCCTGAACCCAAAAAGACTATGTTGATAAATGTCATTTTAAACCAATTGATAATGGTTTAAGTTTATACTATAGACGAACCGGCTCTCCAAAAGCCGGCAGGCCTTCAATATTGTATTCCCCCATCTGGATCGTGATTTAAATTTTAAACATATAACAAATGGAAAGGGTAAAAGACAAAGTAGTGATCGTTACCGGCGGGGCATTGGGTATTGGTAGGGAAACCTGCCTTTTACTGGCTAAAGAAGGAGCCAAAGTTGCCGTAACAGATATTCTGGACCGGGAAGGAGAAAAATTGATCGATGAGATCAAGAAAGCTGGCGGGGATGCGAAATACTGGCATCTCAACGTAGCTGATGAAGGTGAGGTTGAAAAGGTGTATACTGAGGTAGTCAGGGAATTTGGGAAATTGGATGCCACGGTTAATAATGCAGGAATAGCAGGTGTAAACAAACCTACTCATGAACTGACGGAAGCCGAATGGGACCAGGTGATGGATATTAATGTCAAGGGCGTTTTCTTTTGTACCAAACACGCCATTCTTCACATGAAAAAAGAGGGAGGTGGGAGTATCGTAAATCTTTCTTCCATCTATGGGATCATTGGCGCCGGGGATATCCCTCACTATCACGCATCCAAGGGAGCCGTAAGGCTTATGACCAAAAATGACGCGCTGATCTATGCTCCGGATAAAATAAGAGTGAATTCTGTCCATCCTGGATTCATCTGGACCCCTCTGGTAGAAGAATTTGGTAAAGATGTGCCCAATTTTAGGGAAAATCTCGACAGTCTTCATCCTATTGGACATGTAGGTGAGCCTCTTGATATCGCCTATGGAATCGTATACCTGGTTTCTGATGAGTCCAAATTCGTAACCGGCAGTGAGCTGGTCATAGATGGGGGGTATACTGCTAAATAATTGAAGTTAAGGAGTGACGAAGAGTGGGCAGTGGGCAGAAGACAGAGGATTTCTCAATGAGGAGTACCTGTTAAAGTTAAATAGAGAAACCTCCATGCACCTGCCCATCCTACAGTTGATTCATTACAAAAGAAAACATTGGGCACTAATAAAATTTAATGAGTTGATAATTTTCTAATTCCCAATCCCCCGATTCTCCTGATTCATTTTTTTCTTTTTTTCTCGTTTCTGAAAAGTATACGTTAGCCGCAAGTCCACTACCTCTGCTACGTGCCGGTGCGCCAGGAGGTCAAATCCGGCACTGACATGGCGGTTTATGCGGTACTGCAAACCCCAGCGATGAAAGATGCGGTCGTAATAAGGGGTTTGATCAAATACATACACTCCCAGGCGCTGGCTAAACTGAAAGCGGCCCAGTAAAAACTCGTGCCCAAGCAATATTCCGGCTTTTACAGGACTTGCATCATAGCCATCTCTGCGAAGCTTGTCTTTTAGCTCCTCATCGTGGTAGGCTTCGGCGCCCAGGGTGAGCATGCTCAGTCTTCCAATCTGCCTTCCTGCCTGCACAGCCAGTCCGCCCAGGACATATCTTTTGCGATCCCCGTCTTGATCATAGCCACGGCGTATTGTACCCAGCAAAGAGAGATCATAACGGGTAGGGTAGTGACGCCAGTATTTATCTGTAGTCCGCGTGCCGGTGTACCAGGGGCGGGAAGCAGGCTGGTAGCTTACCGCAATGCCGGCAGTGGGCCAGTTGATGCCTTTGTTGGGTTCACGTTTACCTCCGTTGGAAATATGCTGGTAATTCACACCCGGGTTCAGCCACCATTGATCAGATAGTCGCACCCAGGTACCCACGCCAACCAGCAGATAGAAACTCAAATGGGTGCTATAAGACTGGTTGCCTGGGTTGGTGATGCTGTTATACGGACTGTCCAGGTAAGAAATTCCGGCTGCGCCTTTAAAGGAAAAAAATATATTGTCGCTAATGCGGTAAGTGGGTTCCAGGAAGTAAGCCGCGGTGCCGCTTGTCCCCAGCACCTCTACATCATAATCATAATAGGCCAGCAGGAGGCCTTGCCGCGGATAGCAGAGGCAGAGGGCATAGGCGGCAGGATCGTTGCGCTGCCAGCCGAGTATGGTTTCAATACCGGTTGGTCGTGCCCCTTTTGTGTTTTGCACATCCTCAGAATGTGCAAAGATAAAACCATGCTGCACCCCCAGGCCGATCGAAAAAAGCGATTCCTGTCTGGCTGTATTTTTTGGTGTTGCTATAGTATCTGATTGTGCAAGAGCTCGGGGCCCAGCAAATGCAAACAGGACTATCCACAGTAAGAGGCGCACCCGTACCTGTCTTGCAGAAATATCTGCTTCGAAAGAAATCTCATCTGGTAAAACCGGGACTGGCATGGGTGATCTTTTAGTGCGCTTGCTTAAAAATAGGCAAAAAAGAAGGTTTTTCACAGATTAATGAAGAGTGAAACACGCCCTTAGTAAATCATTGATCTTAGAAAATGGAGTGATGAAGTTACGAAGTGATCAAGTGA
>CAZVKA010000014.1:36754-37880 GCA_964627595.1 uncultured Flavobacteriaceae bacterium
AGAGGGCAGAGAGCAGTGGGTTTCTCTGGCACAAAAACCTCCGTACATCACTGGCAAAAAGAGAAACATCCGTGCACCTGCCCGGCGGCAGTCGGGTCTGTGGCTTAAAGAAACCATTAGTGAATTCGTGGCAAAAAAATTAAAGGAAAAAATTCCTAAATTTCGATCTTCACTCTTGAAAAAGAACCTTTACAAGTAAACCAGATAATCAATGAACAGAAAGATCTTAAGGCGAACTTTATTAATTTCCATTTTCGGAGTGGTTGCGCTCTTCATGACATGGAACTGTGGAGCTCAAAACCGGAACCGGATCCTGTTGTTCTCAAAAACCAGCGGATTCAAACATGAATCTATCCCTGCCGGGAATGCTGCCCTCATGAAGGCGGCCAGGAAGACCGGAATTGAGGTGGATACCACCAAGGATGCCTCAAAATTTACCGTAGAAAACCTGAAGCGATATAAGGCAGTGGTATTTCTCAATACCACAGGAAATGTCCTGGATGCCTGTCAGCAGGTGGCTTTTGAAAAATACATTCAGTCAGGTGGCGGTTTCGTGGGCATACATGCGGCTGCAGATACCGAGTATGATTGGCCGTGGTACGGGAAAATGGTCGGTGGCTATTTCAAATCGCATCCACACATTCAGCATGCGGTCATCAATGTAACAGACCGGGAACATCCTTCCACAAAGCACCTTCCGAAGATATGGGAACGAACAGACGAATGGTACAATTACAAGAATTTGAATCCAGAGATCAAAGTCCTCGCCATTTTAGACGAAGACAGCTATGAAGGGGGAGAGAACGGCAGTTACCATCCCATTGCCTGGTACCAGGAGTACGACGGGGGCAGGGCTTTTTACACGGGTGGCGGACACACTTTAGAAAGTTATGATGAACCCGATTTTCTAAGGCACGTGATGCAGGGGATCTTGTGGGCGGGTGAGTTTTGAAATGAAGATTTCAAGTAAATCAACCTGGACAAAGTTGTCTATCACATTGATTTATAAATGATTATTTTTTCCACAAACCCGCAAAATGTTAATCTATTGAAAATCAATTACGTAGGCTTATTTGAATCCTGAATTTAGTGGTGATGTTAATAATTCGTTAAAACCATAAATACT
>CAZVKA010000015.1:0-34718 GCA_964627595.1 uncultured Flavobacteriaceae bacterium
TGACTGATACTCCTTTGTACTTCAATTCATTCCGTAAGACTTCAACATTTTCGTCGTGATTCTTTTTCAAGGGAATGATAGTTTTTAAATGATCGGGATGGACTCCAATTCCTAAACAGATCTTGTGCAATCTTCCCACTGCCGTTGATTCCTGGGCTCCTGTCATAGCAACAGCCGAGTTATCTGAAATGATGACCGTGATAGGTGTATTTTCATAAACCGCATCCAGGAGTCCTGTCATGCCTGAATGTGTAAAAGTTGAATCTCCAATAACTGCAATCGCATTTTCCAGCCCGGCATCTGCGGCGCCTTTGGCCATGGTAATGGAGGCTCCCATATCTATCAGGGTATTTATGGTACCAAGAGGTGGTAAGGCCCCCAGTGCATAACAGCCAATATCCCCAAAAACATTTTTGTCTCCTATCTCGGGAATCAATTCATTTATGGCGTTGAACAGATCTGTATGACCGCAACCTTCGCAAAGTTGTGGAGGTCTCGGAGTCACTACGGAAGGAATCGGTTCCAGCCTGTTCTGGAGAAGCCCCAAAGATTTCCCGACGATATTCGGGTTCAGTTCTCCGGTTCTCGGCAGATCCCCCGATAACTTTCCTTTTATTTTATCGTTATCATCAAAATAATTGTGCAGCAATTCTTCTACTATGGGGTAACCGTCTTCTACAACCAGGATCTTTTCACAGTGGTCGTATAATGCTTTGACTTTTTCTTTTGGTAAAGGATAATGAGTGATTTTTAAAATAGAATAATCAGAGTCATCTTGTCCTAAATTCTCCATCACATAGTTGTAGGCTATCCCACAAGCAATGATCCCAACTCCGCCACTTTTACCTTTTTTAAGGCTGTTCAAATTGGATTTTTCTGAATATTCGATCAAGGCATCCTGTTTATTCACCAGGAGATCAAATTGCTTTCTCGCATTCATGGGAAGTAAAGCAAATCGAGAAGTATCTGTCGGTAAATTAATATCATTAGGGCCACGCCTCTTTCTTAATTCTATACCTGCCCGGGAATGTGATAAACGGGTGACCATCCTTAATAGAACCGGTAGTTTTACCTCTTCTGAAAAATCAAAGGCATACAACATCATGTCATAAGCTTCCTGTTGATTTGATGGTTCAAGGATAGGGATCATCGCGAACTTACCGTAGAAGCGTGAATCCTGTTCATTTTGAGAGGAGTGCATGGAAGGATCATCGGCCACTACCACTACGAGCCCGCCATTCACACCGGAAACAGCCATATTCATAAAAACATCTGAAGCCACATTGAGCCCCACATGTTTCATGACCACCATGGATCTCTTTCCAACATAGGACATTCCCAGTGCAGCCTCCATGGCTGTCTTTTCATTGACAGACCAGGTGGTATGTATATTCAGCTCCCTCGCGAGTTTTGACTTCTGAATGTACTCGGTTATTTCGGTTGACGGAGTACCGGGATATGCATAGACTCCCGAGAGACCTGCATCAATACTCCCCTGGGCAAGCGCTTCGTTACCTAAAAGTAAACTTTTCATCTGTTGAATTTTGTTTTTATACAGCAGGAATGCGTTTTTCTTTGCATCCCCTAAAACAATTTAGTTGTGCAACTAATTTAGAGGGTTAGGAATAAACAGAGTATGACCTATGTCATACGTGGGGCTATCTAACAGATGAAATTTTCCCAAAAAAAGAGGTGTCAAAAATGATATTTTTGAGAGGTATTATTGGGCTAAAGCCCTTTAGAAAAGGAACTTTCTTTTTCCTCCGGATAAATCCGGAGGCTATTCAGAGAGGTATAATTTTTATCGAGGCAATATGGTTTTAGAGAAAATTAAATTACCTCCGCCTGAAGGCGGAGGACCCTGGAAACCGTTATCCCCAGGTCTTTAGCCCAACCAGGAAACAAAAAAACGCCCCTGAAAAAGGAGCGTTTTTTTTCGATTTTCGAGACTCCAAGTTAAGCGATCTCGATCATACGTTTTGCCTGTACCTTGGCTTCTTCTTTCTTAGGAAGGGTGATCTCAAGTACGCCGTTATTATATGCCGCAGAGATCTTTTCACTGTCTACGGTTTCAGGTAGACTAAAAGCCCGCTTGAAGTTGCGATAGCTAAATTCTCTTCGGGTGAATCTTCCGTTCTTTTCAGAAGTTTCATTCTCCTTCTTTTCTTCAGAAGAAATGGTCAGCACATCATTATCCAGTTCGATTTGAAAGTCTTCTTTTGTCTTTCCGGGAGCCGCAACTGCTACTAAAAAGTTTTCATCGCTCTCCTGGATGTTCACAGCTGGAATACTGGTACCAATACTGTTCACATTGGTGGTTCCTCCTAACCAATCAGTCTTAAACATGTCGTCAAACACTGAAGGCAGCCAATTGGCCTCATTTCTCTTTATTAAGCTCATATTATTTAGTTTTTAAGTTTCACATTTACTCCTTAGCAAACCAAATACCAGGTGAAATTATCGGTCATTATGTCTCATATTGACTCAATAAAACTGCCTTTTTGACATTTAAGAGTTGAGAATCTTAAATTTTTTCATACTTTATGGGGAACAATTTTAGTGACTGCTCAAACTTGCGTACTTTTGCGCCTGCACAAATCGGCAGCAATATGGCTTTATCAAATAATGACGTCTTTAAAAAATTACGGGTCGCCCTTAAACTCAGGGATGATGACATTGTACACATCTGTTCTCTCGTAGATTTCAAGGTTACCAAAAGCGAAATCGGAGCCATTTTTAGGAGTGAGGACCATCCTAAATACATGGAATGTGGGGATCAATTCCTGCGGAATTTCCTCAACGGCCTGGTGATCTACAAACGCGGACCCATGCCTAAAAAAGAACCTTCAGCCGGAAAGAAAAAAAGTTAATCTGCCGCCCCCTATGGATCTGATCGCAGAAAAAAGAGAAATTACAGCAGAAGAAATTCAGCTACTGAATAAAAAGTATAAAGATCTTTCCCTCCGGGAAAGGATCACTGAGCTTTACAAGGATTTCTCCCCAAATGAGATCATGCTTACCAGCTCCTTTGCTGCCACTTCTGCTTTTCTTTTAAAAGTAATTTCAGACGTTAACCGGGAGCAACAAGTCTATTTCATTGATACAGGATACCACTTCCAGGAAACCCTGGAATACAAGGAGCGACTTACAAAAAAATACGGGCTCCAGGTCAAATCTCTTAGCGCAGTCAAAGAAGAGCACGAGTTCACCACTACCGATGAAACCTGGAAAAAAAATCCAGACTTTTGCTGCTATATCAACAAAGTTAAACCCCTGGATATTATTAAAGCGCAGTATACTGTGTGGGTAAGCGGGCTCATGGAGTGGCAGAGTGATCACAGAGCTTCTCTTGACATTTTCGAATCGCGAGGAGATATTTTGAAATTTTACCCCTTATTGGATACTACCAGAGAAGAACGGGATGAATTTATACAGAAACACAACCTGCCATTTCACCCTCTGGTAGCAAAGGGATATCACTCTATTGGCTGCTCTCACTGTACAGTCGCAGGAGATGAAAGAAGCGGAAGATGGAACAACAACCCAAAAACAGAGTGCGGCCTGCACCTGTAAAAAAGAAGAACCCGACTCCAGGCCGGGCGCTTCAACAATTAAACATCTAACAAATTATATCACTTCACCTAATTTCCACAGATAGTTCGTATATCTTTCCTTTCATCCATTGATCTCCTAAAAGCTCCTGTCCTGCCAACTTTTTTGAGAGAAGCTGGTTCACCTCTTCATTGGGGGAAGCTACAGAAAGACTTTGGATCCTGTTATCATCTGAAATTGAAAAGAAGATCGTTACAGAATAAGATTTTCCGGAAACATTTTCATTTTGACATACTAATTTTTCGATCTCTATGGTTACCGAATCAGGATCAGTAAATTTTTCTGAATTGGCAAAAGCAACTGTACTCATGGTAACAGTAATTATGACTAGTAAGGTTTTTAATTTTTTCATGACGGTTCGTATTTTTGATTGATTGATTTACCATAAAGACTTTAAAAAATAACTGTAGTTACAGTTTAGTTAAATTTTAGGCTTTTTTTAACAGTGGGGATAGCTTATCTTTTTCATAAGCTATTACCAATTTTCTTGGTCGGTTTTATAAAAACGATTAAAAATTTCTAACAGGCTGAAGAATGTAGATTATGTTATTGCAACTTTCGCAAAAAGAAAAAATAAAAAAGTCCCGGAAAAACCGGGACTTTTATTTATAATGTAAAGACTCTGTTACGCCAGAACTTCATGTACTTTATCTGCAGCTTCCTGGAACTCCACCGCACTGTGAACATCAAGTCCACTATTGTCGATTAGTTCTTTGGCGATATCAGCATTGGTACCTTGTAGTCGTACAATGATAGGAACATTAATGTTCCCCATATTTTTATACGCATCTACAATACCCTGGGCAACACGGTCACATCGTACAATACCTCCAAAGATATTTACCAGAATAGCCTTAACCTTATCATCTTTAAGAATTAGTCGGAAAGCCTCTTCCACTCTTTTAGCATCAGCTGTACCTCCTACATCAAGGAAGTTCGCCGGCTCTCCTCCTGCCTGTTTAATAAGATCCATAGTTGCCATAGCAAGACCTGCCCCATTAACCATACATCCAACATTCCCGTCAAGATCTACATAGTTAAGTCCAACTTCACGAGCTTCAACTTCTACCGGGCTTTCCTCACGCACATCACGCATCTCTGCATAATCCTTGTGACGGAAAAGCGCATTATCATCAAGGGTCACCTTGGCATCAACAGCCATGATCTTGTCATCACTTGTTTTAAGCACAGGATTGATCTCAAAAAGTGAAGAATCAGATTTGGAATAGGCTTCATACAAAGCCATCACGAATTTGGTCATCTCCTTAAATGCAGCGCCACTTAACCCAAGGTTAAAAGCGATCCTTCTTGCCTGGAAAGGCATTAATCCCGTAGCGGGATCTATCTCTTCATTAAATATTAAGTGAGGGGTTTGTTCAGCAACAGTTTCAATATCCATTCCTCCTTCTGTAGAATACATGATCATGTTCTTACCGGTAGCACGGTTTAAAAGAACAGACATATAGTATTCTTCGGGTTCACTGTCGCCTGGATAATATACATCCTCAGCCACTAATACCTGGTGAACCTTTTTACCTTCCGCAGAAGTTTGCGGGGTTACCAGGTTCATCCCAATGATTTGTCCTGCAATCTCTTCTACCTCCTGAAGATTTTTAGCAAGTTTTACTCCACCACCTTTACCGCGGCCACCTGCGTGTACCTGGGCTTTGATCACATGCCATCCGGTTCCGGTTTGTTCAGTAAGTTTTTTAGCAGCTTCTACTGCCTCTTTAGCATCTTGTGCAACGATACCTCTTTGTACGCGTACGCCAAAGCTGCTCAATATCTCTTTTCCCTGATATTCGTGTATGTTCATAATGAGGTGTTTCTTCTGTGTTTATTATGGTTCACAAAAGTAACAAACATTATAGGATTCTGCCAATCTTTTTTAAAACAGGCTGGTATTTAAGGAATGGAGAGAAATTTACTTTTGACGCAAACGGAACTCCCTGAAATCCAACGGATCAAAGTTCCTGAAGTGACCATTGAGCTCTATAACATATTTTGCCCGGTTCATTTCCTGCACAATTGGAATGGTGATTAACAAGTGATTTATGAGGTACGATAGTCGTTCTTTTTCTGAACGCATCTTTAAAAGCGTATATTCCTGCTGCAGGGATAATCCAATTTTATGAGCAAGGGTAAAACTGCGGAAGCTTTCCCGGTCTATTCGTGGTGGCGGCACTTCAAGGTGCACGTAAAGCTCTTTAATTAGTTCAATTAACTGCAATACCTGCTCCTCTTCGGCATCATCAATGTCTTTAACAAACTCAACATCTCCCCCGGCATAGATCTTCCCTTTTTCCTTGTGATCAAAATCAGTTATTCTAAAGACTCTCAATCCTGTACAGATAACATCTTTTGCTCCCGAAGGGTAACTCTTTACTACTTCGGAAAGCTCTACCTCTGTACCATATTCCAGCCTGTTGTTGAGATAAACCGGGATTCCAAAGGTGATTCCCGACATCTCACAATCTTCGATCAACTGTTTGTACCGTTCTTCAAAAATATGCAGAGGCAGTTTCTCATATGGAAAAACCACATTCTGAAGAGGAAACAAGGCCAGCCTGGAAGTCATAAGTCATTGATTTACAAATCTAAAAATACAAAAATAAAATTGCTTATTTTTCTGGTTGAGATCCTTTTTGATCAATAAAACATGGTTAAATATTTTTCCCAGATTTACTTTAGCTCCAAAACCTTAAATATAACATTTTGTTAGAATCGGTTAATTTTATAGGCCACGTGCAGGAAAAAGGGAAAACTCCTTTACTTTTGCAGCCTTAATTTTGTCAATAATGAACAATCAGGACCTTTTAAAGATCTCAGAAGAATTTGGAAACCCAGTTTACGTTTATGATGCCGATAAGATCATCTCTCAGTATCAGCGTTTAACCAATGCCTTTACGCCCGTTAAGAGCCTAAAGATCAATTATGCGGTTAAAGCTCTTTCGAATCTCAGCATCCTGAAATTGTTCAAGCAGCTGGGCGCAGGTCTGGATACGGTGTCTATCCAGGAAGTGAAATTAGGCCTGGAAGCCGGGGTAGAATCTTCTAAAATCATCTATACTCCTAACGGAGTTTCCCTGGAAGAGATCGAAGAGGTTGCAGAACTGGGAGTACAGATCAACATTGACAATCTCTCTATCCTGGAGCAGTTTGGCTCCCGTCATCCTGGTGTTCCTGTTTGCATCAGGATAAACCCTCACGTTATGGCGGGTGGAAATACAAATATTTCTGTTGGGCATATTGACAGCAAGTTCGGGATCTCTATTCACCAGATTCCGCATCTTTTAAGGATCGTGGAGAACACCGGAATGAATATTAACGGAATCCACATGCACACCGGAAGTGATATCCTCGACATTGAGGTCTTCCTGTATGCCTCAGAGATCCTCTTTGAAACAGCAAGAAACTTCAAAAACCTTGAATTCATTGACTTTGGCAGCGGTTTCAAAGTGCCTTATAAAAAAGGTGATATTGAAACCAATATTGAAGAACTGGGAGAAAAACTCTCTGCGCGATTCAATGAGTTCTGTAAAGAATATGGAAGAGATCTTACCCTCGCCTTCGAACCAGGGAAATTCCTGGTAAGTGAAGCCGGAAAATTCCTGGTAAAGGTTAATGTCATCAAGCAAACAACCTCTACCGTTTTCGCTCAAGTAGACAGTGGTTTCAACCATCTCATAAGGCCTATGTTATATGGATCAAGGCACGAGATCCACAACATTTCCAACCCTGCAGGCAAGGAGCGTTTCTACTCTGTTGTAGGTTATATTTGCGAGACAGACACTTTTGCTACTAACCGCAGGATAGCCGAGATCCAGGAAGGAGATATTTTAGCCTTTGACAATGCCGGTGCCTATTGTTTTTCCATGGCTAGCAATTACAATTCAAGATATCGCCCACCAGAGGTACTATGGTATAATGGGGAAGCTCGTTTGATACGAAAAAGGGAGGAATTTGAAGATCTCACCCGGGGCCAGGTTCCTGTAGAACTGGAAGATCTGAAAAAGGAAATTTCAGAATAAAATATCCTATTTACGGCCTTGATAAGCTAATTCTGCCATAAAAACCGTTAATCTCTCAGAAAATTACGCTAATTTTTTGGTGCTCCGGGTCATTCCTTTTAGGTTTGTTATTTAACCTAAATTTTGATTTATGACCTTTACAACAAAGAAATTTGCCGGATTTCTGCTTTTTTTCATGTTTACGGCAACCTCTCTTTTGGCACAAACCGGGCAGGAGAAAGTAACCGACGCTGAACTCAACAAATTTGCCACAGTTTTTCAGCAAATGCGAATGATGAATCAGGAAGTGCAGCAAAAAATGGCGCAAACTGTTGCAGAAGAAGAAATGGAGATCCAGCGTTTCAATGAGATCCACACCGCCCAACTTGATCCTGCAAAAGAAGTTAAAACTACTGCAGAAGAAAAGGAAAAATATGAAGACATCGTTTCAGAAATAGAAGAGGTGCAACTTGACTTTCAGAAGAAAATGGAAGCGTCCATAAAGGAAAGTGGTCTTTCTGTGGAAAGATATCAACAAATTGCCACTCGTTTGCAGACTGATGCAGAACTTCAGGAGCGTCTGAGAAATTCATTTCAGAAGTAAATGCTGTCAAACAACGATTTTCAGGACCGTCTAAAAACGATTTTTAGACGGTCTTTTTTATACATTGCCTAAAGCCCTCAATTCCTATTACCCTGAATCTTTCTTCGCAACAGGTAGATGGGAGAAATAAGAAGGATCACTACAGCCATTATTTCCAGCCGACCTAGCCACATTAATAGGGAAAGTAAATATTTTGCATTTTCAGGTATGTCAGACCCGGTGATTCCTGTACTTAAGCCAACATTACTCAGGGCTGAGGCCGTATCAAAGAGGATCTGGTAGAAGGTGTATTGATCTCCCACCATCAGGGAAAGAAAAAAGGTGCCCAGGGTTAGGGTGATCACCCAAAGGAAAAGAACATTCGCAGCCTGTTGAATATGATTCGTCATCTCTTCTGCATCCTTTTCTTCTGAGTTAAAGGTTACCTTGGCTACTTTTTCTTCGGGATACCATAGCTGCTTTATACTCCTCCACACCCCTTTAGTAAACCAAGCGAATCGTATGGTTTTAATACCTCCACCGGTTGACCCTCCGTTGGCTCCCAGTACCATCAAAGTGACCAATACAAAAATGGGAGCCATAGGCCAGAGACTAAGATCAACAGTGTTTAAGCCACAAGTAGCAAGAGCAGAAGCCGCCTGGAAAAGCAGATCAATGAGAGTAATTTCCGGATAGACCCAAAAAAGCGCAAAAAAAGATGCAACCAGGAAGAAAAAGAAATAGTGTAGCTGTGTTTGTTTTATAACTCTCTTTAGATCAAATCTGAAAATAAGTAAGTAATGAATTTTAAACGCTATAGCGCCCATAAGCATAATTAGCGTGGTGACAGCTTTTATGTGAGTGCTGTAATCGGTAAAACTATTTGAGGTAACCGAAAAGCCTCCTGTACCCAATGCCGTCATTCCATGATTAAGGGCTTCCCAAAATGGCATTCCCAGGAAAAAATATATCAGAATGGAACCAATAGTGTAGCCAATATAGATCCACCAGATCTTTTGAATGGTAGCACTTAGAGGTGCATCATCAATTTGCCAGTTTCGGGTTTCCGCCTGGTAAAGCCGCTGATCGTCATGATTGAGTTTAAGAAGCAGCGAAGCCAGCATGATCACACCTATTCCCCCAATCCATTCAGAAAATGTTCTCCACCATTGCAGGGTATAGGGAATTTGAGAGGGATCGTCCAGCATAGTCAATCCCGTCCCCGTGAATCCGGAAACTGATTCAAAGAAACTGTTGACAAGGTCATTAAAAACCGGTAACTGTTCGTAAGTTCCCTGTGGTGCTGTCAAAGCTATTCCGTAAAAGGGGATGGTTCCGAAGAGAGAGATGAGCAACCAGGCTAGCGCTACAAGCAAGACAGAGAATCCTTTATTGGTATCCTCCGCTCCTTTAAAAACGTGAAAAAATAATTGTCCGGTCCCCAGGCTCAATAGTGCCATACTTCCAAACGGCAATAGGGCAAACCATTCGGAATAAGAAATAATTACAGGCAGGGAAAGTACGGCTAAACCTGCAGGAATATGCAGGAGTTTTCCTATATCTCTTAGAAAAGCATTTATCGACGATTTTACCCTCATCAACTTTTTCCTTTCTGTGGAATATGGCTTTTAGAATTCTCCATTCAAACATTTTTACAAGACAGGTCTATAGCTGCATTTTTTTTTAAAATTCCTCCTTCAATTTATAAACTTCATTCCAATTCCAGCCTGCGTAATAGAGGCTCGAGGTAAATCTTCTATCCATTTCTGTATTCTTTTTTAAACTGTATCCGGAATTCATCCAAAAACTTCTTAAAGTACTTAACTTCTCCTGGTTATGAAGATCCTCATTAGGTCCTTCCAGGCCAAGATTCAGGTATTTTTCAATAGCATTAATGAGGGTGCATAATTTGGCGTATTCAAGCGAGTCTTCTTCCCAATCCATTTGTAGTACCATGAGAACTTCAGAAAGGACTGCCAACTGTACAATTAAAGCAGATCTGCGGTTATTGGTCAGGAAATAATTTGCCATTGGAAAAGCAAGATAACTACTGGCATTTTGCAGAATTTGCATCCGCAGGTCATTGGCATCAGATAATAATCCGTCAAGATTCTCATCTTTTTTAAAAAACAGGTAGATCTCTTCAACATCACTTCCTAAAGTTGATATAAAAAAAGCTAGTTGCTTCTTGCTTAATACCGCCTGCACTACACTGAGAAGATAAGTCAAACCTATGGTAATTAGTATAAACCCAGAAAAGGAAAGGATACCGGTTAATATTTCACTGGTTTCGTTACCCGGAATGAGGTTCCCAATGCCTAACGTAGAAAGAACGTATGCGGTATAGTAAAACCGTTCACTGGTAGTAGCAGGTATAAAAGTGGTACTATTGACTACCATTGCATCTTCTGCCGTAAAAATCAAGAAAGTACCGCTGAACAGCAGCGCCATCCAAACAAAAGTGGTCACCAAAAGATGTGTAAGTCCTGAAAAGCGAAAGATCGATCTGTCCCTGTTTTGGATGATTATACGATTAAGAAGACGGTTCAATGCTCTCGAAATGAAACCAAATCCGTTTCCAGAAAGTGTGGTATGAAAGAAATCTAGAAAAGTAAGGACAACAACTACTAATCCTGCAATAATTTGAAGTGACTCCATATATTCTAAATTAATTAAAAGCTCCTTAAAATATGAAAACAAGACCTTAAACTTTTCTAAAGCCGCTCCTCATTCGATGATGCCCTTCAAATAATTTGTATCTTATTTATTGTAAATCATTTAAATAAAACCACAAAAGATACAATTATGGCAAACTGGATATCAAATTTCACCTCGGAAACCGATCTTTCAGCAAAACATATCAGGCCACTTGAAAATGCTGAAGACCTGGACCCGCTAATAAACCGGATTGGTGATTCGAAATACGTCCTTCTCGGGGAAGCCACTCACGGCACCCACGAATACTATACCTGGAGAGCAGAAATTTCTAAAAGACTTATCGAAGAAAAAGGTTTCTCATTTGTTGCCGTAGAGGGAGACTGGCCAGATTGCTACCAGATCAATCGTTGGGTAAAAGACCTGCCGAACTCGGGCTCTTCCATAACAGAGGTACTACAAAATTTTAAACGCTGGCCAACCTGGATGTGGGCCAACTGGGAAGTTGCTGCCTTTGCAAAATGGATGAAGAAACATAACTCCAATCTCGATCCCGAAGAAAAAGTAGGCTTCTATGGTTTGGACGTCTACAGTCTTTGGGAGTCCATGGAAATTATCATGAATTACCTGGAAAAAGAGGATCCCGATACCGCCCTGCTCGCAAAAAGAGTAGCCGACTGTTTTGAGCCTTATCGAAAGAATGATAGCTACGTAAGTGCTTACCGCGGCATGAACCAAAGATGTCGCAATGAAGTCATACAATTACTTACCGAAGTAAGACAAAATATTACCAAATACAATGATGAGCGCGAGGCAGGACTTAATGCAGAATTAAACGCCCTGGTCATGAAAAATGCCGAAAAATATTATGAAGCCATGGCTTCTTTTGACAGTTCCTCGTGGAATGTGAGGGATTCCCACATGGTAGAGACCCTGAACCACCTTATGAACTACCATGATGATGATGCCAAGGTGATCATATGGGAGCACAATACACACATTGGTGACGCCCGGGCGACAGACATGGCCGCCAATGGAATGCATAACGTAGGGCAGCTTGTTCGGGAGCAACACCAGGATGAAGGTGTAGTCCTGGTAGGTTTTGGATCTTATGAAGGCTCTGTGGTCGCCGGAAGTTTCTGGGGCGGTGAAATGCAGAAAATGAAACTCCCAAAGGCCATTGATGGTAGTGTAGAGCGCCTGCTCCACCAAAACAGTGCTAAGAACCAGCTACTTATCTTTGACGATAACTCCCCGCTGAAGGAGATCTTTCAGGAAAGACTAGGACACAGAGCTGTGGGTGTGGTTTATGATCCGCACCGGGAGCGGGGAAATTACGTCCCCTCTAAACTCTCTGACAGGTATGATGCTTTTCTATACATTGACAAAACTAAAGCCCTACATCCACTACACCTGCAGCCAGACGGACATCTAACTCCCGACACTTATCCCTTCGGAATTTAAACTCTAAGCATGAACCTGAAGCTTCTTGGAACCCGCGGAAAAATTCCCCAGTCGGCTCCACAACATAAAAACTACAGCGGAATCCTTATTGATGATAAAATCCTGATCGATGTGGGAGAAGCCGATTATTTGAAATATGAACCGGAGGTCATTGTGTTCACCCACTTTCATCCCGATCATGCTTTTTTCGTACTTAAAGAGGAGCAGTTCGAACCCGGTATTTCTCTTTACGGGCCGGAAAAACAGAAACTGACCCCAAACCTGAAGGTGATCACGAAAAAATTCCGGATCGGTGAATATACTTTCCGCCCCATACCGGTGGTCCATGCCCTACATCTTAAATCGTTGGGGTATATCATCGCGAAAGGCGAAAAAAAGATCCTGGTCACTGGTGATGTGGCCTGGATCGAAAAGACTCATCTTGACGATCTTCCAAAGGTAGACCTGGTGATCACAGAAGCCTCCTTTATACAAAAAGGAGGTGTGATCCGCCGAAAAGATGACCGTATTTTTGGCCACACAGGGATACCGGACCTCATCAGGCTTTTAGGACCTCATACGAGCAGGATCGCCTTTGTTCACTACGGAAGCTGGTTTTTTAATGACATCAAAGAGTCCCGGAAAAGGCTTAAATCCTTTGAAACCGAGGACCTGGAAGTGATCCCTGCCTATGACGGGATGGAAATCGAGATCTAACCAAAGATCTTTTTGAGCTGTTTTGCGTTTTTAGGAGCGTTGGCATGAATGTCATTATTGAAGTAAATAAAGATCTCTTCAAGATCAGTTTTTTGGATCTGCCTGGACCATTCTTTTAACTCCTCTTCAGAATACAGGTAATCATACCATTTTTTTCCCTTTCCGTGTAAACGCAGGTAACCGGTTTTGTGGGTAGTGATCATTTCTTCGGGAAAATCTGGACTGGAAATACTACAACAAATAATATTGTGATCTTCTAGGATGGCATAAACTTCTTCATGAAACCAGGAGTCATGCCGAAATTCGATTACATTCTTTCTGCGGCCGTCCAGGGTGTGGCAAAATTCGAGGAGCTTTTCATCATTTCTGTGGAGGTTACCAGGCAATTGCCAAAGAAAACAGCCAATTTTACGTTCCAGGAACCTAGTGAGTTCTTCAAAATCTGAAACACTTCGCTCTACCTCCTTCAGCTTTTTTCTATGGGTAATATATCTGTGCCCTTTCAGGGTGAATTTAAAATTAGAGGGAACGCTTTCCCGCCACTGTTTAAGTGCATTTTCCCTCGGGAATTTATAGAAGGTATTATTGATCTCAACCGTATCAAAGATTGAAGCATAATACTCCAGCCAGTTCTTCTGCGCCATTTTCTCCGGATAGAATTTGCCGCGCCAGTCTTTGTAGTTATATCCCGAACAGCCTATATGCACCTTCATTTTTCTTCTTTTTGGCAGGAAGGACAAAAGTAAGTGCTCCTCCCCGATACTTTTATTTTTTTGATCTTCCCGGAGCATTTGGGGCAATCTTCTCCTTCTTTTCTATGCCTTATAAGATAACCCGAAGGAAACTCTGAACGCTCCCCATCTTTGTCTATAGCCATCTTAAGAACCTCTTTCATCTTTGTGTACAGGTTTTTTTTATCGGCTTCCGAGAGTTTCTTTATTTTAGTTTTCGGATGTATCTTACACTGGTACAGCATCTCATCTGAATAGACATTTCCTATTCCAGACAGTAGGTGCTGATCTGTTAGCGCTCCTTTTACACTGCCGCCTTTGTCCTCAAGCAAGTCTAAGAACTGCACTTCTGAAAGTTCAAGTGCATCCTGCCCAAGTTCATGTTCTTGTTGAAACTCTTCAAAACCTTCTGCCAGGAAGATCTTTCCCAGCTTCCTTTTGCAACTATACGCAAGATGGTATCCGTTTTCAAAACTCAGCAGCATTTTGGTGTATTTGGGTGTTTCCTGGTTCTGGTAATAATCTAGTTTACCTGTCATCCCGAAGTGAAACACCAGCCACTTACCTCCGCTGGACCTTATCAAAAGGTATTTACCGAGTCTTTTAGTTTCTTCAAGTTTGTTCCCTGCCAATGCTTTTTCAAAATGAGATTTTGGTGCCTGCAGTAAACTATCATCAGGAAAGGAAAGTTGAGTGATCTTCTTATGGAGTGCGGTAGAGTCCACATACTGCTTAAAAAGGGCAATTTCAGGTAGTTCTGGCATAGTCGTTGGTTTAAATTAGCCCCATTAATTTACTTAAAAGCACGCTATTACACCAATTATAGGTGCTGATTTCTTTGCTGTTCAGGAAGAATCTGTTATCTTAAATGGCTGGGGTAGCTTATACATATTACTCTAAAATTAGTTGTCTTGCGCAGAATCTCAATTTTTTTATTAATCTTCCCCCTCCTACTTGGAGCGCCGGGCTGTGGAGCAAAAAAACCTATGAATGAAAAAGTAGTTTTCCAGGAAAACAAAATCATACCCGAATCTATTCTTGAAGAAGCCAAAACCGCACTTTCATATTATCCTGAATTGAAGGAGGTGAAGATCAATTTTAGGTACAAGGAGAATATCAAAAAATCCTTTATGCAGGCGCAGCCGGAATTTTCAAATCTCTTCAAAGGTAAGAATGACAGGAGCTATAATATTTATATCAGCAACCGGTTTCTCATTGAGGAAGAAGAATTTACCATGGCCGATGTTCCGCCTGAAGTGCTGATCGGCTGGCTGGGCCATGAACTTGGTCATATCATGGATTACCGTGACAAATCTGCCCTTGGCCTGATTATCTTCGGAATGCGCTACATCACATCGGCCAATTACATAAAGGAAGCCGAACGCGCTGCCGACACCTATGCGGTGAACGCAGGAATGAGTGATTATATTCTTGCCACCAAGGAATTTATCCTCAATCATTCTCATCTTTCAGATTCTTATAAGGAAAGGATTGCAAGACTTTATCTTTCCCCGGAAGAAATTATCGTGCTGGTGAACAAACTGGAAGAAGATCTTGAAAAAGCAGAACAGGAGGGAAGCTAATAAAATGTATATTGTTTAAGGTTTAATGTATAATATTCGAAAGTCCTGGCATAGTGGTTGATTCCCTTCCATTTTTTTTAATTTCTCAAAACAGCCGAAGAATCCTTTTATGAAAAGCTCTAAAAAAATCCCATTCCTATATTCTGGTTTATATCAGGAGGCACAAGAATTGAAAATCAACAGATCAGCAAAGAAAATCCTCATCCTAATTTTGATCTTCCCCTTCTTCGCAGGAAATTCGAGCTGTGCTTCAAAAAGAATTATTGACGAAGGAAAGATCACTCATCAGGGTAATAAGATCATCCCCAAAAATATTTTGGATGAAGCTACCATCGCCCTCGCACATTACCCTGAACTTCAAGACGTAGAAATCGAGTTTCGGTATAAAAAGAACATTAAAAATTCCTTCATGCAGGCACAGCCAAATATCAAGAACCTGTTCAAAGGGAAGAAACAGCGTAGCTATTATGTTTTTATGAGCAGTAAATTTCTCATTGAAAACGAAGAATTCTCTATGGCCGATGTTCCTTCTGAAGTGCTTATAGGCTGGCTGGGACACGAGTTGGGACATATTATGGATTACCGGGATAAGTCGGCAATGCAGCTCATGACATTTGGAGCACGATATGTCACTTCAGAAAAATTTATTAAGAAAGCTGAACACACAGCAGATACTCATGCAGTGAACAACAGAATGGGCACTTACATTTTTGCTACAAAAGATTTTATTCTCAACCACTCACATTTATCAGAATCATACAAAAAGCGGAAGGCCCGCCTTTATCTCTCTCCCGAAGCGATCATGTTACTGGTAAACAACCTGGAAGAAGAACTAGTGGCAGCAGAGGAAGAAGAGGAAAGCTAGTTAATGGTATATTGTATGGTGTAAATCTCCTTAAGGGATCTTTCGACTGCATTCAGGGTGAAATTAGAAATGAATTACTGTCTATTTGTGGAATTTGGCCCACCTGCGCTCATCCTCCGCAATACCCTCCTGAGGATCAATAAAATTTTGAAGAGGAAAAATTTGGTTCTGGGAATTTAGCCATTGTTTATGGACTGAACAAATTTCTCCCACTCGGCAAACTTATCTTCCTTCATCACCTTTTCCATTTTCACCTGGCCGCCTTTCTTTTTGTTCCTGGCGCTCCATTTGTGGAACACGTTAGGTGAAACAGTAACTACTTCCACTCCTTTCAGCGCTTTTTTACGGGCTACTGCGTAGTTTTTGTTGGCTCGACTGAGGTTTTCATCAAGGGCTTCAGCCAGTTTCTTTTCATCTGCTTTCCCTTCCATACCCAGGTACCATTTGTGAATGAATTCTCCCTCCTTTTGCACGGCAGCCACCGTAAATTCAGGAATGGTGATATCGAACTCCTTTTCCAGCTCCTTGATGGCATCATTCATTTTATTGACAGAAAGTTGGGATCCCACTACATTCAAAAAGAACTTGGTGCGGCCGGTGATCTTGATCTCCATTTTCTCCACATCTGTAAATTTGATGGTATCCCCAATAATGTATCGCCAAGCCCCTGAAACTGTACTGATCACCAGCACGTACTCTTCTTCTTCTTTAACTTCCTTAAGGGGAATTACAGGCGCACCAGGGATGAGAGAGCCCTCTTCATTGATATATTCAGGTTTAAAGGGCACAAATTCAAAATAGATGCCATTATCCAGCACCAGTTTCATCGCCAGCGTTCCCGGCCGGGATTGAAAGGCCAGAAAACCTTCAGAAGCGAGATACGTATCAATAACGATCACGGGGTGATCCAGGATCTTATCAAAGGCTTTTTCATAAGGTTCAAAGGCAACCCCACCTGTTGAATACACCTGCAGGTTTGGCCAGATCTCGTGAATATTGCTCGCATTATGGTATTCCAGGATCTTTTTGATCATAAGTTCGGTCCAGGAAGGGATCCCGGTTATTGCACCAATATCCCAGTCTTTTGCCCTTTTCGCAATTTCAAGCACCCGTTCATCCCAGTCGTTTATCTCGGCTATTTCAGAACCTGGTTTATAAAAATTGCGGAACCAGAAAGGAATATTGCTGGCACTGATGCCGCTAATTTCCCCTTCCTCATGATCCCCTCTTTTGGCAAGATCTGTAGAGCTTCCCAACATCATGATTTCTTTTTCAAAGAAGTCTGAAGGCAAATCAAAGTTTGAAAGTGAAGCTACTTGTTTGATGCCCGTTTGACGAATAGCCTCGATCATATCATCGGTCACCGGAATCCTCTTGCTTGACTTTCCCGTGGTTCCCGAACTTAGGGCAAAATAAGGGGGGGTTCCAGGCCAGGTAACATCTTCGGCCCCTTCGTGCATCCTGCTCCACCACTCCTCATTAATCTTGTTGTAATCGAAGAACGGTACCTTTTCAGCAAATTCCTTCTGAAGGTTATCACTCTTTAAGAGTTGCTCAAAAGCGTAGTATTTTCCAAAGGCTGTATCTTTTGCCTTCTCAAGCAAACTCCTCAGCACTTTTTCCTGTGCCTCACAAGGATCGGGATCAGAGACAACCGCGCCGGTTGCCTGGATCAGGCCTTTAATGATCGAACCAATCACTGCCATAAAATCTTCTTTTATCTGGAAGATACTTAAAACCTCCTACTTCCCCCACCGATAAAATTTGAATTATAAAGATTTTAACCTTTAGATCACGAGACAACGATTATTTCAGATAAAAAGAAAATCCACACCAACTTTTTTTCTGAACTTCGCCTCATGAATATTCAACCAGATCACAAGGCCCTGCTCGAGCTGGCCCACGCTAAGATGTATTTTGGGAAATATAAGGGCAGGTATTTATCCGAACTTCCTGAATATTACCTGGTTTGGTTCAGGCAGCAAGGTTTTCCAAAGGGGAAATTGGGAGAGCAGCTGCAACAGGTTTTTGAACTGCAGCTTAACGGCATGGAACAGATCCTAAGGACCATCAGGCAAAAATATCCCAAGTAAAAAGAGCACCTCAAAAAGCCTTAAAGTTTTCCTAACATATTCCTTCTTAGATGGTTTCTTTTTCTATTCTTCTTTGTAATTTAGCGCCCTGAATAAACAACGCACCAAACACCCTATTACAATGGCTGAAACCAAGTATATTTTTGTCACAGGCGGCGTTTCCTCATCTCTGGGAAAAGGCATTATTGCTGCATCTTTGGCGAAATTACTGCAAGCGCGTGGTTACAAGACCACTATTCAGAAGCTGGATCCATACATCAACGTAGATCCCGGTACATTGAACCCTTATGAGCACGGAGAATGCTATGTAACAGAAGATGGTGCCGAAACTGATCTGGACCTGGGTCATTACGAACGTTTTTTGAACGTGAATACTTCTCAGGCTAATAATGTGACCACCGGTCGCATATATCAAAGCGTTATTGAAAAAGAGCGTCGTGGTGAATTTTTAGGAAAGACCGTGCAGGTAGTGCCTCACATTACCAATGAGATCAAGGAACGCATTCAGCTGCTTGGGAAGAACCATGAGTATGATATAGTCATTACCGAGATTGGAGGTACTGTTGGTGATATTGAATCCCTGCCATACATTGAAGCAGTACGGCAGTTGAAATGGGAACTTGGAGATGACAATGCTCTAGTGATCCATCTTACGCTGGTACCGTTTTTGTCGGCTGCGGGAGAATTGAAAACCAAGCCTACCCAACATAGTGTGAAGACACTCATGGAAAGCGGGATCAAAGCAGATATTTTGGTGTGTCGTACAGAGCATGAACTTTCTGATGACATTAGAAGAAAACTGGCACTGTTTTGCAATGTAAAGCAGGAAGCGGTGATTCAGTCCATAGATGCCTCCACTATTTATGATGTTCCAAACATGATGCTGGAAGAAGGTTTGGATACAGTAACTTTAAAAAAGCTTGCCCTTTCAGATGATTCTTCTCCGAACTTAAACCAATGGAACGAATTCCTGAAAAGGCATAAAAATCCAAAGCACGAAGTAAACATAGGGTTGATAGGAAAATATGTAGAATTACAGGATTCTTATAAATCGATTCTGGAAGCCTTTATTCACGCCGGCGCGGCCAATGAGGTGAAGGTGAACATAGAAAGTATACATTCAGAATTCATTAACGACACCACTATTAAGAACAAAATTGCCCATCTGGATGGAGTGCTTGTAGCCCCCGGATTTGGAGAACGCGGTATTGAAGGGAAGATAGATGCCGTAAGATTTGCCAGGGAGCAGAAAATTCCATTTTTGGGGATCTGCCTGGGAATGCAGATGGCGGTCATAGAATTCGCCAGAAATGTACTAAAATTAAAGGATGCCAATTCTACCGAGATGGATGCCTCCACTCCTCACCCGGTAATTGACCTCATGGAAGAGCAAAAGGAGATCACCCACCTGGGAGGCACCATGAGATTGGGCTCCTGGAAATGTGATTTAAAAGAAGGTACCATTGCTGAAGCTGTCTACAGAAGTAATACCATTTCTGAACGACACAGACATCGATACGAATACAATAATAAATACGCAGAACAGCTGGAGTCCCAGGGAATGATTAGTACAGGAATAAACCCCGACACTAATCTGGTAGAGATAGTTGAGATCAAAAACCACCCGTGGTTTGTTGGTGTGCAGTACCACCCCGAATACAAGAGTACGGTTGCCAGTCCACATCCTCTTTTTGTAGCCTTTGTAAAAGCCGCAAAAGAATACTCAACAGAGAAAAAGAATGCCACCTTGGCACGATAGTTATATTTGGTCAGGAAATTGACTAATGCAATAAATGCACAAAATACCGCAAGATTTATTTATACCTTTTAAATGGAAGAAAAGAAATTAGACATCAACTCCCTCATAGGATTCATCTTAATTGGTGGGATCCTTATCTGGATGTTGTACATGAATCAAACTGCTCCCGAAGCGATTGAAGAGGAGGCAACAACCGAAGAAGTAGTAACCACCCCTCAGGAATCTGCAGAAAGACAGGAGAAAGCAGTAGTCACAGAATCTGATTCGGCTGCACTCCTCCAAGCCCAGAATCGATTGGGTGCTTTCGGCTATTCGGCCACCCTGCCTTCAGCAACAGAGAATACGACCATTATTGAAAATGATGTCCTGGAACTGAAAGTGGACAATAAAGGGGGATATATTTCCGAAGCAAGACTGAAGAATTTTAAAACATTCGACTCCATTCCTGTCTACCTGATAAAGGACGGGAATGCGTCTTTCAATATTAACTTCAGTACAACTGATGGTAGAGTACTGGATACCCAAAACCTGTTTTTTGAGCCTACAGTCACTCAAAATGGTGACAACACCGTGCTGTCGATGAAACTGAAGGTTTCAGAAAATGAATTCCTCGAATACCGATACGTTCTGAAACCGGGTGAATACATGATGGATTTCAGCATCAGATCTCAGGGGCTTAATAATGTCTTCAATACTGCAAACGCGGTAACTATGGATTGGAAACTGAAGGGTTATCGCCACGCGAAAAGTATTCAGTACGAAAACCGGTATACTGAGCTCATATATGAATATGGAGGAGGAAGTGACGATTATGTAACCGATGGAGAGGACGAAGATGAAGACATCACTTATGTTGCCTACAAACAACACTTTTTCACCTCTATCCTTTTAACTGACACGCCTTTTGAAACGGGTAGGTTTAGATCCAAAAACCTGGTGGAGGATGAAGAAATAGACACAGTATATACCAAGGAGTTTGCTTCTACCCTTCCGCTTGAGCTAAAGGGCGGCGAGTTGAACTATAATATGAACTGGTATTACGGTCCCAGTGATTACAAGATCCTGAATGATTATGATCGAAACCTTGATGAGATCATGCCCCTTGGATGGGGGATCTTTGGATGGATCAACAAGTACATTTTCATACCGTTCTTTGCCTTTTTAAGTTCCTTTCTCCCAAGTTACGGTATTGCTATTATCGTAATGACCATTGTGGTAAGGATCGTGCTTTCACCGGTGACCTACAAGTCTTACCTAAGCCAGGCAAAGATGAAGGTACTGCGTCCCGAGATCAATGAACTCAACGAGAAGTATAAAGACAACCCAATGAAAAAACAGCAGGAAACTATGAAGCTGTACAGCAAGGCAGGTGCCAGCCCAATGAGCGGGTGTTTGCCGGCGCTGATGCAGATTCCGGTCTTCTATGCTCTTTTCCAGTTCTTCCCGAGTGCTTTTCAATTACGCCAGAAAGGATTCCTTTGGGCAGACGACCTTTCCAGCTATGACACCATTGCAGAACTTCCGTTTAACATTCCGTTCTATGGGGATCATGTGAGTCTTTTCCCGATTTTGGCTTCTATCGCTATCTTCATTTATATGATGATGACCACAGGGCAAACTATGCAGACCCAGCAACCGGGAATGCCTAACATGAAATTCATCATGTATCTTTCTCCCTTGTTGATGTTATTCTTCTTCAATAATTATGCGAGTGGACTTTCCCTGTATTATTTCACTTCAAATTTAATTACCATAGGAATCATGCTGGTGATAAAGCATGTGATCATTGACGAAGATAAGATCCACGCCAAGATACAGGAGAATAAGAAAAAGCCGAAAAAACAAGGTAAATTTGCCCGTAAGATGCAGGAAATGATGGAGCAGGCAGAACAGCAGCAAAAGAAAGGAAAGAAATAAATTTCTGAACAACTATAATTGAAAAGCCCGGATATGACATCCGGGCTTTTCTCTTCTAACACAACAACCTAATTCAAACATTGCAATTAAAACTGGGGTAATAGTACGGTATCTAAGACGTGAATAACACCATTAACCGCCTGTACATCGGTTGCAATTACTGTAGATGTTCTTCCACTGGCATCGATAAGGGTTACATTTTCTCCAAGGTTTACAGTGAATGTCTGCTCTATTAAAGTGGTAACCTCCATAGCGTCCACAAGGTCTGAAGAACGTACATTACTGCCTGCTACTACGTGATAACCTAAAGTTGTAGCAAGAACATCAGAAGAGATATCCTCAAGGCCAGAGACCTCAAGTTCCTCTAAGAGCGCTACGAAAGCCTCATTTGTAGGCGCGAAGACCGTAAAAGGGGCAGGAGAAGAAGAGGACTGTAGGGTTTCAACAAAAGTGAAGTCCTCCTCCCTGGTCAAAGCGGCAACCAATATCTCAAAATTGGGATCTGCCAGGGCAAAAGTGGTGATATTCGGTAAACCAATTACAGCATCAACCGCGTGAATGATGCCATTATCTACTTCAATATCGGCTGTTTCCACAGCAGAAACTCCATTAATCGTAACTCCACCAGTAGTATTGATGTACATGTTTAAGTTCGATTCAGAAGCACTCCCGGTCGCCATACTTTCTATATAGCCGGTTGAAAGACTAGAAGACATTATTTCTCCTTCCTGTACATGGTTCAGCAATACCTGTCTTAATAAATCTGTTGGTACCTCCTGAAGGTTGGCAAAACCGTTATCTGTCAGAAACGCGGCGAAAGCGTCATTATCGGGTGCGAAAACTGTGTAATTAGCAGTTCCATCTAAAGTAGCTGTTAGTCCAGCCACCTCCAGGGCTGCAGCAAGAGATGAGTAATTCTCATTGGTAGAAACAAAATCGGCTATGGTCGTAATTTCCTCTTCGGGAATTGTGTTCACGTCATCGTCATCGCTACAAGCGGTAAAACCAATTACCAGGACAACGATTGCAGCAATCTTCAGGTATTTAAAATAGCTTTTCATAAGAATAAGTTTAAATTATTATTCAAATTTAAAAGATAAGAACACACAATAGCGTTTAAGTTTAGTTAATTTTATTTAAACAATTTAATTTTTAATAAAACAGACTACCTTATTAATGTCTCAATTATCCAATAAAAATTACCACATATTCTCAGGGATATCCTCCCACCAAACTTTTATTATGTTGCTAATGTTTATTCATACTGGTTAAAAATCATTACCAAACCCCTAAATTCCTGTAAAACAACTACCTAAAAGGACATCTTTTTTGCTATATTTAAAAGAAACAACATAGAATTATGAAAAAGTATCTGATCTTTTTAATGATGGCTGCCATGCTGGCTTTCACAGCTTGCAGCGACGACGACAATGATGTGGAGCCTATCGTGGGCACCTGGATCCTTCAGAGCGTAACACCCAACACTCTATTTAATCCGCAGGATTGCCCAAGTGATTCCGTAGTAAGAATTTTGGGAGGTAATTCCCTTACTGCAAGTTTATATTTCCAGCAGAACAACTGCGACCTCATTACAGGTGACGGTTCCTGGGAGAAGACAGGAACTTCTTCCTATACTTTTGTATTCCCTGAAGTAGGAGAAGTTCAGGGTACAGCGACGTTTCCGGGAGAAGACAGGATGATCTTCACTACCGAAAATGATCTTATTTTTACCTTTCAGCTACAGTTATAGCAGATAAATCACTTAAAGATTTGAAAGAGCGGCCACTGGTCGCTCTTTTTTTAGGAATTTTTTATAAATTCAAATTAGGTGGATAAAAAACTTATTAGGACTTTTCCTTTCAAATTCTAAAATAACCTACTAAACTCCCGAATTATGAAAAAACACCTGATTCTTCTATTTGCAGCCGGACTCTTTGCCTTTACTTCTTGTAGTGACGATGATGACGGCACTTCTACCAATAATACTGTTGTTGGAACCTGGACCCTTGTAGAGATGAATCCTGACATAGTTGGTTTGGATGCTTGTTCTGAAAAACCTGTTATCAATTTCAAAGACAACGGCGATGCGGAATGGACATTTTACGATTCAGAAAATAACTGCCAGGCCTCAACAGATACAGGCCAATGGGAACAAAATTCAGGGACACAATACACGATGATTATTCCTGGCTTCGAGCCGTTCATAGGAACCGTGGAATTTAGTTCTTCTACTCGTTTTACGTTTACCACCACTTATTCAGGTGTTACAGCGGTACTTACTTTTCAAAAATAGAAAATCATATAATAATTACCAGAACGGCCTTTTTGGCCGTTTTTTTGTTTTTTTTCTAACCGGTTCCCTGTTACCTCTGCTTCTGAGAAATGGCATATTTTATGTATTTTTGCACCTCATTGATAAGGGCCTGAAAAGGCCATTTTGGAAGAGCATATGAAACGAGTAGTTGTAGGATTATCTGGAGGAGTAGATTCAAGCGTCGCCGCCTTTTTACTGAAGGAGCAGGGATATGAAGTGATTGGCCTTTTCATGAAGAACTGGCATGATGACTCTGTTACCATTTCAAAAGAATGTCCGTGGCTGGATGATTCTAATGATGCCATGCTGGTAGCCGATAAGTTAGGCATCCCCTTTCAAACGGTTGACCTGAGTGAAGAATATAAGGAGCGTATCGTAGATTACATGTTCAATGAATATGAAAAGGGTCGGACCCCCAACCCCGATGTGCTTTGCAACCGGGAAATCAAATTTGACGTATTCATGAAGATCGCCCTTTCTTTGGGTGCAGACTTTGTCGCCACCGGTCACTATTGCCGCAAAGGGTCAACAACCACTAAAGCCGGAAATACTGCTTATCAATTACTGGCAGGAAAGGACCAGAATAAGGACCAGTCTTATTTCCTCTGTCAGCTTTCACAGGAACAATTATCAAAAACACTTTTCCCTATCGGGGAGCTTCAAAAAAGTGAGGTCAGAAAAATTGCTGCCGAGCAGGATCTGATCACTGCAGAAAAAAAGGACTCTCAGGGACTGTGCTTCATAGGAAAAGTACGTTTGCCGGAGTTTCTTCAGCAGAAGCTACAACCCAAGGAGGGAAGGATCGTAGAGATAGCTGCTTCCGAAGAAAAATACCAGCTTGAAAAATTAGAATTCCAGGATAAAAAAGAAGAACTGGAATTTCTTTCCCGAAAATACTCCTACTCTCCCACCGAAGGAAAAGTGGTGGGAAAGCACCAGGGCGCACATTATTTTACCAAAGGGCAACGCAAAGGCCTTGCGGTGGGTGGTACTCCGGAACCTCTATTCGTGATCGAAACCAGTGTAGAAGATAATGTAATCTATACCGGCCAGGGGAAAGAGCACCCAGGAATTTACCGCCGCGGACTTTTTGTTTCTGCCGATGAAGTTCACTGGATCAGGGAAGATCTGCGACTGAAAGAAGACCAGGAAATGAAGGTAAAAGCTAGGATTCGCTACAGGCAGCCCCTTCAGGATGCAACACTCTATCAAACTCCGCAGGGGATGTATGTGATCTTTAATGAGCCCCAGGCTTCTATCACAGAAGGGCAGTTTGTCGCCTGGTATGCAGAAGATGAATTAATAGGTTCGGGAGTTATTTCCTAAATTCGGATTCCTGAATCGAAAAAAATTACTTATATGACCAACAGAATTACTCAACTCTTCAACATCAAATATCCCGTGATCCAGGCAGGAATGATCTGGGCGAGCGGCTGGAAACTGGCAAGTGCGGTAAGTAATGAAGGCGGTTTGGGTATCATTGGAGCCGGATCTATGTATCCTGAAATCCTCAGGGAACATATCCAAAAATGTAAAAAAGCAACTTCGAAACCTTTTGCGGTCAATGTGCCCATGCTCTATCCTAACCTGGAAGAGATCATGCAGATCATCATGGAGGAAGAAGTCAAAATTGTTTTCACTTCTGCCGGAAATCCCAAAACCTGGACGGCTCACCTGCAGGAAAAGGGAATAACCGTGGTTCACGTGGTGAGCAGTGTAAAATTCGCGCTAAAAGCCGAACAGGCCGGCGTGGACGCTGTGGTTGCTGAAGGTTTCGAAGCCGGAGGTCATAATGGAAGAGATGAAACCACAACCTTCACCCTCATCCCCATGGTTAAAGAAAGGATCAATGTACCACTAATTGCTGCAGGAGGGATTGCCACCGGTCGCGGAATGCTCGCCGCCATGGTATTGGGAGCCGATGCCGTACAGGTTGGCAGCCGATTTGTAGCAAGTAATGAAGCTTCTTCTCATAGTGCCTTTAAAGATATGGTCGTAAAAGCCCAGGAAGGCGACACCATGCTTACTTTAAAAGAACTAGCTCCTGTAAGGCTGCTTAAAAATCACTTTTTTGAAGAGATTCAGGATCTCTATTCCAGGAATCCTTCGAAAGAAGATCTCATCGCGCTTCTGGGAAGGGCTCGCGCCAAAAAAGGGATGTTTGAAGGTGATCTTGAGGAAGGAGAACTCGAAATTGGGCAGATCGCAGGCCTTATTCACGACATCAAACCGGCTGCCGAAATACTCCGTGATATGATCATGGAATTTGAGGAAGCAAAGAAAGAAGTAGCCTCTCTTTAAGAAGCGTGCCCCTTTAGTTTATCCAGTTCAGAATTAATGAAGGTCTCCCATTTTTCCTGGGCTTCTTCATTCTGGCCGTGTCTGGTCTCCCGGTCATACTTCTCCTGCATTTGTCGGCGGGAGTTTTCATTTTTCTGATATATTCTTTCCAGTACTTTTTTAATATCGCTCTTTAGATCAGGCACAAATTCGGCCATGGTTTTTCTCAGCTTTCTTCCGTGGAGTTCGGTTATATCAAAATGCAGCTGTTCATGTGCAAGAAGAAGAGGAGAGTTTTTCCCTGGTTTCACCCAGGAAAGTTCAGGATAAAAGAAGGTGTCCACTTTATAAAGGAATTCTGCCTTTTCTTCAGAAGATCGTAAAGACCACGAATATGAAATTCCGGAATTGGTGCTGGCATCAAAGGAACTACCTCCCTCTGGATTTCCCTCAAAATCCTTCCAGGAAAGGGTATTTTCCTTCCAGTTCATTTTGTTGGCCGGCATCTGCGCGAAAGCGACAGTTCCAAAACACACGTAAAGTAGTACGCCAAAGATTATCTTTCCCATGTTATAAATGAAGCAAGAAGTGCACCGAATTAACTGGAGGGGTATAAAAACTCAATTTCCAGCTCAATATCAGGATGCAAGCTATAAAGAACAGGACAAGTCTCTGCTGCACGTTCCAGTAATTTGCGTTCTTTATGAGAATAATCAGCAGGAAAAGTGATCGTCACTTTAATTCCTGAGATGCGCCGCGGCCCAGAGGTCATGGTCTTGGTTACATCTGCAAAAGCCCCTTCCACCTGCAATTCATGATCCTTTGCCTTGATCCCAATGATCGTTAGCATACAGCTGGCCAGTGCAGTCGCCACGGTATCTGTAGGAGAAAAAGCTTCTCCTTTTCCCTGGTTATCAAGGGGAGCATCGGTAATGAATTCTGCACCGCTTCCCAAATGTTCACAACGGGTTCTAAGATCACCCAGGTAAGTTACTTTTGAGGTCATATTAGCGAACAACCTTTAGGTTAAGATCTTTATCGTACGCCATAATATAAACGGCCTTGTTTTGAAATCCCCCTATCTGTTTTTTGATATAATCAAATTTATTCTCCACATATTGGGTAGTACCTTGTTCATCTAAAGAAGCTCTGAGGTTATCACTTGAGGCAAGTCTCAGCAACACATCATAGGTCACGTCAAATCCTCTAATGGCATAACGGTTAGGAACCACTCCATATCGCTTTTCGTACTTCTTAATAAACGCTCCATTCATTTCAAAAGAATAAACCCGATCAACAGAGGGGTAATGAAAATTAAGTTTCCCAAGGTGCCTGTTACTAATGTTATCACTATCAAAGGAATTGTTCCTATTGGTAGTGAACAATGTGATCTTATATTTATCGGCCATTGAATTAAGATAGGAAGTGGCATTGCTTAACACCCCTATTTTACTTGCTTCAAGAATGACCCAATTAGGCATACCTTCTACCAAGGCAGCAGTTAATTCCTTTTGATCAATATAACTCCCCTCCTGGGGATTCACCACACGAGCCGAAGGAAAAGCACTCATTAATTCTCTCTTTTTAGCCGCTGATTCCGCATCGGCAATGATGACTATATTCTTTCCTTCAGCACGTTGAGAGATGTAAGAGATCATAGCTTCAGAAAGCATTTCATCTGAAGGTCTTGCCTGCAGGAAATTGTCCAGGGAATTTACATCACCTTTGGTAAAGGGAGAGATTACGGGAATACCTCTTCGCTGCAAACCTGAAGCCGCCGCCTGAGCCGTAGACTGCACAAGCGGGCCAATTACCGCGTCTACACGACTAAAATCATTGGTGTTAAGGATCGTATGAACCCTTCCGGCATTTTGTTGGGTATCATAAGTAAATAAATTCGTGGAGATTCCCATCGTCTTTGCCGAATCAACCGCCATTAACACCCCACTGTAAAAATCGAGGGAGATTTGTAACACCCTGTCCTTTTTGATCCTTTCGGCTGTATTACTTGAAGTATCTGTTTTCACTACCTTGTTCAGGTGAAACGGAAGCATAACCACCAGGTTCTTTGTCTCATAGTTATTGATCCTCCTTTCCAGGTTCACGATCTCGTCTTCCTCATAAGCTTCATATTCGGGAATTTCCTTGTTGGGGATCTTTAAAACCATCCCAGATCTCAACCCCTCAGCCAATGCTGGATTAAGGGTCACCAGGGAATCCCTGCTAATACCGAATCGGCGCGTAAGGCTAAAAAGTGTTTCCTGTGGTTTTACGAGATAATATTTAAAAAGGTCGCCATCCACATCAATTACCTTTTCCACATTTCCGTTTTTCACTTTCAGTACCATACCCGGCTGTAAAATGTCAAGGGCTGGGTTGAGGCGTTTTAAATCGTCAATTGTGATATTGTATTTCCTGGAAATGCCATACAGGGTTTCCTGCGGAAGTACCACGTGTTCTTTGACTGACAGGTCTAAGGGGTTTATTCCCGTTTGCTGCTGCTCCACTTTCTTTTCCTGCGCCGGCAGGTTAAGAGGTATTCTGATCCTTTCCCCTCTTCGCAACTCTTCAGAATACAATTGTTTATTGTAACGCTTGATGTCCTCGATATCCACATTGTACTGCTGTGAAAGACTAAATAATGTCTCTTTACGCTGTACCCGGTGCTCCCGAAACTTTATTCCTTCTTCCCGTGGACTGGCAGCAGAACGCTCAGGAGTTAAAGGCACCACCAGTTTGGTGTCGGGGCTTATACCCTTACGGGCATCAGGATTGTATTTAAAAATTGTCTCCTCGGTTATGTTGTACATCCTGGCGATCTCTGCAGTAGTTTCCCCCTTCTTAACGATGTGGTACTTGTACTGCTGCGCGAAGGCAGAAACAGTCAACATTTGAAAAAACAGAAAAAGAACAATTAATTGCTTCATAAAAAAAGTTTTATTCCCACTCAATAGTGGCCGGCGGTTTGGAGCTGATATCATATACTACCCTGTTAACGCCTTTTACTCTGTTAATTATTGTGTTGGATGTCTTTTGTAAAAAGTCATACGGCAAATTCACCCAATCTGCGGTCATTCCATCTGTAGACTCTACGGCACGAAGCGCCACAACTTTTTCATAGGTTCTTTCGTCACCCATAACCCCTACAGAATTCACCGGTAAAAGTATCGCTCCTGCCTGCCATACCTTATCATATAGCATCCATTCCTTAAGCCCGTTAATAAAGATCGCATCTACTTCCTGAAGTACCCTCACTTTTTCGGGGGTGATATCTCCAAGTATACGTATGGCCAAACCAGGTCCCGGGAAAGGATGTCTCCCCAACAGTTCCTTATCAATTCCCATTTCGGCACCTACCCGGCGTACCTCATCTTTAAACAGCATTCTTAAAGGTTCTACTACTTTCAATTTCATGAAATCTGGCAACCCCCCCACGTTATGATGGGATTTAATGGTAGCTGAAGGGCCGTTTACCGAAATAGATTCAATAACATCTGGATAGATCGTTCCCTGTGCCAAATATTTTACATCCTGGATGAGGTGTGCTTCATCATCAAATACTTCAATAAACGTTTTTCCTATGGCTTTTCTTTTGCCCTCAGGATCTGAGATACCTGCAAGAGCATCCAAGAAACGTGCCGAAGCATCTACTCCTTTCACATTAAGCCCCATGTGTTTGTACTGGTCTAAAACGCTTTCAAATTCCCCTTTTCTGAGTAATCCGTTATTGACGAAGATGCAATAAAGGTTTTTTCCGATTGCCTTGTGCAGTAAAACTGCGGCTACAGTAGAGTCTACTCCCCCACTCAAACCAAGTACTACCTTATCATCTCCTACCTTCTGTTTCAGCTCGTTAACGGTCATATCCACAAAAGCTTCAGGAGTCCACTCCTGCTCCACACCTGCTATATTGACCAGGAAATTCTCCAGTAACTGCTTTCCATCTGTTGAATGATATACTTCAGGATGAAACTGTATCGCGTAGGTATCTTCCCCATCTATTCTGTAGGCTGCGTTAAGCACATCGGGCGTACTTGCGAGCCGCACTCCGTTTTCAGGTAATTCTTTGATAGTATCACTGTGGCTCATCCACACCTGGGAATTCTCCCTGATGTTTTGGAAAAGGGCTTCCTCATCTTTGATAACAGAAAGATTGGCGCGCCCATACTCCCTGATCTCAGAAGCTTCCACTTTACCGCCGTTAAAATGCGCCAGGTATTGTGCACCGTAACATACCGCGAGTAAAGGCACCTTTTTCCTGATCTGTTCAAGATCGGGGTGCGGAGCATTCTCTCCTCTCACTGAAAATGGGCTTCCAGAAAGAATGACGGCTTTAAAACTGGTAATGTCCTGTGGAGGTTTATTATACGGGTGAATTTCGCAGTATATGTTGAGCTCTCTAACTCTCCTTGCAATTAATTGCGTGTACTGCGAACCAAAGTCTAGAATAAGTACGTTGTTTTGCATGTGCAAAAATAGAAATTTGGGGCAACTTTCAGTATCTCGAGATAAGAAAATCACGGGAATTTAGTTGAAGATAAAAAAATGTAGAATAAAACAGGAATTACTCGGCAAAAAAGCCTTTCAGTTATCGCTTTTCATCATTCTCTTCCAGTTCACGCGCTATCCATTCAGCGTTTTCCCGGTTACTTTGCCTGGTCTTTAATAAAAGGTACACGCAGATGGTGCAAAGCAAAAATGAAATAATAAAAAGTAACAGTTCCAAGTAAGAATATTTAAATTTTAAGCAGGAACAAATATCGGTAAAATCAGACAAGAAGCGAAATTTTATCGATAAAATACACAGATATAATCAGGCTTTGCAGCCGCTTTCCTGTATCTCTCCATGTCTCAGGTTTTTAGTAAATTAGAGAAGATAACCTTCAAAAAATGAATTAAATGGAAAACCTGCTCACCTGTGAATGGAGAAAACTAGCTTTCGTCAATTATATAGTACCTCCCGAAGTAGTTGAAAAATATCTTCCAGCCCATACCAAAATTGATTTTTATAATGGTAATTGCTTTGTGAGCCTGGTAGGATTCGAATTTAAAAATGTAGAAATGGCAGGGATAAAAGTTCCGTTTTATTCAGATTTTGAAGAGATCAATTTCAGGTTCTATGTCAAACGTTTTGACGGCTCCCAATGGAGAAAGGGAACAGTTTTCATTTCTGAGATCGTCAACAAATCAGCTTTAGGCATACTGGCCAACACCCTTGTGCGCGAGAATTACCAGATCCTGCCTACATCTAAAGAAATAAAAGAAACAGAAAATGAACTGGATGTCAAATATTCATGGACATTCAAAGAGGAGGAACAACACCTTAGGGTAAAAAGTGGTAAACTGGCTTCCCCTTATACAGAAAATTCAGAATCAGATTTTATTCTGGACAGGCTTCTTGGTTACGGGAAGATCGATGAAAAAACTTCTAATGAATACCGTATCCACCACTCTTCCTGGCAAACGTACACAGTGAAAGAGTATTCCATACATGTAGATTTTGCCAGGCTGTTTGGTGCTGAATTTTCAATGCTTTCATCCATGACCCCACATTCGGTGATGCTCACCGAAGGATCTAAAGTAGAGATCAAGGGTATCAGTAAGATCACCTCTTAAATTATTCCATGGTTTCGAGAATGACGTCGATGTCTTCTTCAGTAGTTTCAGGATTAATAAAACAGAATCGGGAAATTGTTTCATACCCCTCTTTCCCTTTCCATTTGGTAGGCGTCACCAACGCGAGTCCGCTCTGGTGATTGCGATAGGTCCAGTCGCGGTAATCTTCCGCATCCCATCCCTTTCTTCGGAAAAGTACTACCGATAAACTTGAGGGTCTTACCAGCTCAAGATTATCTGCCGCTTCGATCTTTTTCGCCGCGATCTGTGCAAGTTCGATCCCTCGCTCAATTGATTTGCTGTATTTATCGGTTCCGTGCATGGCCAGGGAGAACCACAAAGGCATTCCTCTTAATCTTCGGGTAAGTTGAATTTGATAATCGGCAGGGTTGAACCCTTGGGCCCCTTCATCCTTAAAGATCTCCAGGTAAGAACCCTCCTGGGAGTGGGCTTCCGCAGCCAGCTTCATGTCCTTATATATCACGGCCCCGCAATCGTAGGGCGAAAAAAGCCATTTATGAGGGTCAATGGTAATACTGTCTGCTCTTTCGATCCCGTTGAACAAATGTCGTACAGAGGGTGCCGCCAGTGCTCCCCCGCCATAAGCAGCATCTACATGAAACCAGATTTGTTCTTTTTCACAAACATCTGCTATAGAATCGAGCTCATCTATAATTCCTGCATTGGTAGTACCTCCCGTTGCTACCACTGCAAAAAGCCTTTTACGGTCTTTTTCTTCCAGCTCATTAATTGCGGTTTGAAGTGCGTGACCCTGCAGGTTTTCATCGGGACAGTCAATCATCACCACATCGGCATCCATCACCTTGGCCATTGCCTGTATGGAGGAATGAGCTCCATTAGATGTCAATAACAAGGCTCTCACTCCAATGTTCCCGGTATTTTTTCTCCAGGCTTCCCGGGCAGTGACCATTGCCGATAAATTCGCAGCAGTCCCACCACTGGTAAATACTCCAAAAGAATTTTTTGGAAGTCCGGTAAGGGATACCAGCCACTTCATGGCCTGGTTTTCACAGAAGATCCCACCGGCGCCTTCCATCCAGTAAGCTCCGTGAATACTGGAAGCTGAAGTCACAAGGTCAAACATGATGGCGGCCCGAGTTGGTGCTGCCGGCACAAATGCCAGGTGCCTGGGGTGATCAATAGGAACGGTAGCCTTGACCAGGATATCCCTGAACATCTTAAAAGCCACCTCGCCGCCAATTCCATTGGGAGTTACTGTTTCGCCAATAAGTTCGAACAGCTCCTCCTCTTTTTTGGGAGCTCCCAACTCTGGGGTTACATTAGAAATTCGGTCTATGGTATATTTCATCACATCCAGTGTCATCTCCACCAGATCAATGTCTATTTTATGCATCTTATTCATAAAGAAAGAATGTCAAATTTTAATTCGAGCGGTTTAAGATTTTTGAGGAGGACCGGGATCAGGTTTTCGCCGTATTCCAGGTAGAATTCTGAAAAGTTCTGGTGCCGTTCCTGCAGGCCTTTACCTGGGAAAAGTTCATTTTGCAGCTTGGAGATCCTCGAAACCTCGTCTTCCAGTTTTCTTTTTTGAGCTTTGAGCAATCGGTGCTCCAATTTTTCAAGCCCTTTTAACTGCTTTACTTCCTGTGCTTTAACAGCACCCATAAATGACCTGTCGGTTTTTTCGGCGAGTTCATACATCTGCTGAAATTGTTGCACCAAATGTTCTTTTTGAGGCGTGAAGTCTATATCAATATCAGAGATCTGCCGCACCTTCCGGTTGATCAGTTCATGGTTCTTTAAAAAGAGTTCGCTTATGGAAATGTTAAGCTTTCGCCTTTTTTGATCCTGCTTTTCAGTTTGTATCAACACAGAATTCCGAAGCAGTAAAATGGGAAATGGAACCTCTTCCTTCTCAAAGTATGATTTTAGTTCAAACCAGTAGGCAAGTTCCCCACCTCCCCCAATGTAACAAAGGTTGGGTAACACGGCTTCCTGGTACAAAGGTCGCATAAGGACGTTTGGACTAAATTTTTCAGGTGAAGTTTCCACAAGCTCCAGGAGTTCCTCCTTATTCCATGATATCTTATGCTCATGAACAAAAAATCTCCCCTCCTTTTCTATAATCCGCTCCCGAAGACCTTTCTCTAAGTAGAATAAATTGATCTCCCTCGGATTCACCTGTACCGAATATCCGTTTTTTTCAAGAGCCTCTACCTCATTTTGCGTTGCCTGAAAGGAAGTTTTTTCCAGCAGTTCACGCTTTATGTAAGGCACAAATAATTTTTTCAGGCTGTTGCTATTTCCGTCTATAATGATCAGCCCATGTTCCCCGAAAAGTTCATTCGCCAAAAACCGGGTAGCATCGGCCAGGTTGTGGTGCTCCAGGTAAGCTTTTTGAAACCATTCCTTCAGTTGCCGGGCATTAGGGGAATTCCCGATTTCTGCCGAAAAAAGTTCAAAAACATCCTTCAGGCCTTCAGTAGGAAGTTCCCCCACTGCACCTCCTGTTTCTTCGGAAGCCGGCGGGTTCCATTGGAATTTTTTTCCGTGGACAT
>CAZVKA010000016.1:0-30886 GCA_964627595.1 uncultured Flavobacteriaceae bacterium
CAAATTTAAAGCCAAATCAGTTCTTAAACAAATAAGCCATGACAATTGAACAGCGCAAAGAAAAGTTAGTGATCCTTGGCAGTTTTCTGAAGCAATTCTCCACTACAGGTGTAGAAAAGAACCCGGATGTGCCTCAAAATGATCCTTTTTTTGAAAGGCTCCTGGAGAAGATCGAATCTGCTGTTCATCACAACGGCTGGTTTAACAAAGAAAATGTGCTTTTTTCTCTTGAGCAATGGAGTACTGCTCTTACTAAAGAAAATCTGGACAAATGGCTTGCTCCCTACTCCCTGGATTTGACAAAACCAAAGACAGTAGGACTTATTTTGGCAGGTAATATTCCGCTGGTTGGCTTTCACGATTTTCTATCGGTTTTGGTAAGTGGGCATAAAGTGCTGGTAAAACAATCTTCCAATGATCAACTTCTCCTCCCTGTGATAGCCGATTATCTCATTGCGGAAGCTCCCGAATGGAAGGATCATATTGAATTTCTACCCAGTGCTTCGGAAGGCCCCTCAAAAATGGAAAATTACGATGCTGTAATTGCAACCGGAAGTAATAACACTGCCCGATATTTTGAATACTATTTCGCCGGAAAGCCATCAATTATCAGGAAAAACCGAAATTCTGTAGCCATTCTTACGGGAAATGAGACCACAGGAGAGTTGGAAGCACTGGGAGAAGATATCTTCAGGTATTACGGACTTGGCTGCAGGAACGTCTCCAAACTTTATGTTCCCGAAAATTATGATTTTGATGCCTTCTTCAAAGCGATGTATAAGTGGAATCCTATCATTAATCAGGCAAAATATGCCAACAATTATGATTATAATAAGGCGGTGTATCTCATGAGCCAGTACAGACTTCTGGAAAATGGCTTTTTGATCCTCAAGGAAGATCCTTCATTTAGTTCGCCTATAGCCACTCTTTTCTATGAGCACTATACAGACATTTCAAAATTGAAAAAGGAACTGGAGGTAAAGAAAGAAAATATTCAATGTATAGTTTCAAAAAATATTTTTGACAGCGAAGTTCCTTTTGGAAATACCCAGCAGCCAAAACTTTGGGATTATGCAGATAATGTAGACACTCTGGAATTCCTGACAGAAAAGATATAAAAATTGCAGTTTTCAACTGTATTTTATCCTAAATTATCATTTTAATAACAAGTAATCCGCCATAGTTTTCTCATATTTGTAACGGTTTAAAAATCCCAATATGAAAAAACACAATTACAGCGCGGGCCCCTGTATCCTTCCGCAGGAAGTATTCAAAGAGGCATCTCAGGCCATACTCGATTTCAATAATTCCGGTTTATCAATATTAGAAATATCCCATCGCAGCAAAGACTTCGTTGACGTGATGGAAGAAGCCCGAAACCTTTCGCTTGAACTGCTTGGTTTAGAAGGAAAAGGTTACAAAGCTTTATTTTTGCAGGGCGGTGCAAGCACCCAATTTTTAATGATAGCCTATAACCTTCTCAAAAATAAGGCTGCATATCTCAATACCGGTACCTGGAGTACCAAAGCTATCAAAGAAGCGAAATTCTTTGGCGAAGTTTCGGAAGTTGCCTCTTCTGCCGACAAGAATTTCAAGTATATTCCAAAAGGATACTTTATTCCTACAGATGTTGATTATTTTCACTGCACCAGTAACAACACGATCTACGGCACACAAATGAAAGAGTTTCCTGATACCCCAAAGCCTCTTATTTGTGACATGAGCAGTGACATTTTCTCCAGGCAAGTGGACTTCTCAAAATTTGATTTGATATATGCCGGAGCACAAAAGAATATGGGGCCTGCCGGAACTACCCTGGTAGTGATCAAAGAAGATATTCTGGGAAAGGTAGAGAGGTCTATTCCATCAATGATGGATTACCAGGTTCACATCAATAAAGCCAGTATGTTTAATACCCCTGCCGTTTACGCCGTTTATGTTTCTATGCTTACACTAAGGTGGCTGAAAGGTAAAGGCGGAATTGAAGGAATTGAAGAGTTGAACAGAAAAAAAGCCGATCTTTTGTATTCAGAGATCGATATTAATCCGCTTTTTGAAGGATATGCCAATAAGGAAGATCGTTCTGTGATGAATGCCACTTTCAATATTACCAATGATGATCTCAAGGAAACTTTTGATCAAATGTGGAAAGAAGCCGGGATCAACGGGTTGAATGGACACCGAAGTGTGGGGGGATACAGGGCTTCCATGTATAATGCCTTACCTTTAGAAAGTGTGCAGGTGCTGGTAGATGTGATGAGTGAACTGGAGCGAAAAGCTTAATACAGAGATCTTATACCTAATCATATAAAAAATATACATGAAAGTTTTAGCAAATGACGGTGTTTCGCAAAGCGGTATTGAAGCTTTGGAAAATGCCGGTTTTGAAGTAATAACTACGAAAGTAGCCCAGGAACAATTAAAAGATTACCTCAAGAATAATGAGATCGATGTCCTGCTGGTGCGCAGTGCCACAAAAGTGAGAAAAGATATCATCGATGCCTGTCCCAAACTAAAGGTCATTGGCCGTGGTGGTGTGGGAATGGATAATATTGATGTGGAATATGCTCGTAGTAAAGGATTACATGTGATCAACACCCCGGCTGCGTCTTCAAGCTCTGTAGCCGAACTGGTTTTTGCTCATCTTTTTGGCGGGGTGAGGTATCTTTATGCTGCTAATCGCGAAATGCCGCTTGAAGGGGATTCCCGCTTCAAGGAACTAAAGAAAAGCTATTCTGGAGGACGGGAGCTTAGAGGAAAGACTTTAGGAATTATTGGCTTCGGTAGGATTGGTCGCGAAGTGGCCAAGATCGCTTTGGGTATTGGGATGGAGGTTATTGCAAGTGCCCGTAGCCAGCGAGAAGAAGAGATCACTCTGGAATTCTATGATCACCAGGAGGTTAAAATCCCTATTAAAACTGTACCCATTACAGATCTTTTTAAGCGTGCAGATTTCATAACGCTACATATCCCCGCTCAAAAAGAGCCGGTTATAGGTAGAGAAGAGATCAACAAGATGAAAAATGGTGTGGGCATCATTAATGCGGCTCGCGGAGGCGTGATTGACGAAGTTGCGTTAATTGAGGCCCTCGAAGATGGTAAGGTCTCCTTTGCGGCCCTCGATACCTTTGAGCATGAGCCTTCCCCTGCCATTAAGGTGTTGATGAACAACAGGGTGTCCTTGAGCCCACATATTGGTGCAGCCACCAGTGAAGCACAGGACAGGATTGGTGTTGAACTGGCAGATCAGATCATTTCCCTGTTGAAAAAGTGATCTTCAAAACTGTTGTAAAAATGAAATGCTTCTGTTAAAAGAAGCATTTTTTTTTGGAATAAGTTTTCTCTTACTACAAGGTGGCTGTAAAATTTCGTAAATTATAGGATTAGAAAAAGAATAAATTATGGCTTCAATTTTAGACTTTTTAAACACAGAAACAGGAAAAGATTTTATTGAAAAATCTGGTAAGGAAGTAAATGAATCCCCAGAGAAAGTACAATCTGTCTTAGGAATGGCTCTTCCTATGATGATGGGCGCACTTAAAAAGAATACGAGCACTCCTGAAGGCGCCGGGAAACTGGAATCTGAACTTGAAAAAGAAAAACACGACGGTTCTATTCTGGATGCTATTGGAGGAGGTGGGATTTCAGAGTTTCTTTCTGAAGGCTCGGGCATAGTTAATCACATCTTTGGAGGAAAGCAAAATAAGATCGCAGAAGCTGTTAGCTCAGCAACGGGAATGGAGGCCTCTAAGGTTACAAAACTTATTAAAATGGCTGCCCCGGTTGTAATGGGCGTGCTGGGAAAACAAAAACGGAAGGATAATGTACAAAAAGGAGAAATATCTAATTTAATTGGCTCTGTGATGGGCTCAAACTCATCACATGACCAGTCACTGCTGGAAACTTTCCTGAATGCCGATGACGATAGCAGCGTTGTAAAAGATGCGGCAGGAAAACTATTCGGCGGAAAAGGAAAATCCAAGGGACTGGGAGGATTTTTCAAAGGATAGAACTTAATTTTAAGATCATGAAACATTTATTTTATGTCCTATTATTAGGGTTGTTCATTTACAGTTGCTCCTCAACCCGGGATAGGACTATGGATTCGGACAAGATGGGCCAAACTATGGTCAATGACACCGTTAGAATTGCCAACGATAGCTTGGAATATGAGATCCTCATCATTGATCCTGGATACTCTTATTTTCTTAATGCTATAGCAAGGCCAGAAGGCTATTATTCTCAATCCTATTTAGAGAACAAGAACAGATTTTTGGTTACCGAATATAATCAACGAGTAAGGGAACCATTTAGATTTGATCCTAATATATACGTCCAGGAGATCAATTACGACCCGAATATTGACTATGGTTATGAGGTAAACTATAAATTGTATAACTACTTTGTTTACCTGTCCCATAATTATAATCAGCGTTTTCCTGTGCCCACAAGATTATGATGGACTGGGGTTTTTCAATAAAAAAATTCTGAAAAAATTAATTTCACCACTTTGTCTGAATTCTTTTTTATCTTTGCCACATGGAAAAATTGAAAAAACGCTGGGGAATTTCTTCCAACGGACAAATCTTGCTGATCCTCTTGGTTTTTGGGATCACAGGTTCGTCTTCAGTATTTGTGGCCAAACCCATTTTAGACTACATAGGGCTTGCAAGAGTTGATTTTTCTCCTGAATTTTTGTGGGGCGGATTCCTATATTACACATTGAGACTTTTATTGGTATTTCCTGTGTATCAGGTACTACTGGTTGGGTACGGTTGGTTGTTCGGTCAATTCGAATTCTTCTGGAATTTTGAAAAGAACATGCTCTCACGAATGGGATTTGCCCGTATCCTGAAATAGTTTTAGGAATTTGAAGAGAAAATAATTCCAGAACTTTTTAATGGTGACATTGGTATTCTTTGTGTTACAGCATTTTATCCCACAGTGGATTTCTATCGGAAGGTGTGTAAAGATATAAAGAGCATACTCCTGGTTACTTAAATACTTCACTATGCAAAAATTCCTTGTTGGGTTATTCCTGATTTTACCCCTATTCATCTATGGTCAGTATAGTTTAGAAGGAATAATTATTGATCAGATTTCAGCACAACCCATTATAGGGGCTACTGTGTTACTTCAAAAAGCAGAAAAAGGAACCGTGACAGATATTGACGGTAATTTCAGGTTAGAGAATTTAACTGAAGGAGAACACACTCTAACAATTTCCTCCCTGGGATTTGCAACAAAAAGTGTGAAAGTTCAAGTCCCTGCAGAAGAAGAGTTGGTGATCTACCTTTCACCTACTGCTATTGAAATGGAAGAAGTGATTGTTTCCACTCCTTTCCATCAGCTGCAAAGTGAAAATGTGATGAAAGTGGAACGGGCAACCATTGCAGAGCTCAACCGAACCGGCTCCATGAACTTATCTGATGCTATTTCAAAAATAGCCGGGGTGGAAATCCTAACAACAGGTTCTGGTATTGGCAAGCCGGTAATTCGCGGTTTGAGCGCGAACCGGGTTTTGGTTTACACCCAGGGAGTGCGCCTGGAGAACCAGCAGTTTGGAGATGAGCACGGGTTGGGAATTAATAGTTCGGGAACAGAAAGCGTGGAGGTGATCAAAGGACCTGCATCCCTTCTCTACGGAAGTGATGCCCTGGGTGGAGTCCTTTATATTAATCCTGAAAAATATGCGCCTGCAGATAGTCCTCTTGTGGAGTTTGGTAGCACCTATTATTCCAATACTCTTGGTATAGAATCTAATGCTGGTTTCAAAACTTCAGGAGAAAAACTGAAGTTTCTCGTAAGGGGAAACTTTGCCACTCATAGTGATTACGAGACCGGAGAAGATGAACGGGTGACCAATACCCGCTATGAAGAATGGGATCTAAAAACAGGATTAGGATATAGAACATCCAAGTACAAAGGAGATCTAAGGTATAATCTAAACAGCAGCCAAACCGGGATACCAGAGGCAGTAGGACTTCAGTCTACCTCAAAGCATGTGACGGAACCGTATCAATCGGTCCAGAACCACATCCTTAGCCTGGATAATTCTTTTTATTTCAGCGATTCGAGTCTTGACGTGAAGATGGGTTATTTATATAATAACCGGAAGGAATTCGAGGAAGAACATGAAGAAGACCATGAAGAAGAAGAAACCGAGGAGGAACACGAATTACATGAAGGAGAGCCCGCTCTCCAAATGCATCTGGAAACGTTGAACTATGATGTAAAGTACAATCTTCCAAAAATGGGGAATTTTGAAACCATTATTGGGTTACAGGGAATGTTTCAGACCAACTTGAATCTTGGGGAGGAGTTTCTAATTCCCGATGCTGCCACAACAGACGTGGGGCTTTTGGCTACCACACATTACCATCTCGAAAAAGTCGATTTCCAGGCAGGTTTTCGTTTTGATCACAGGAATATTGAGGGGGAAGCCATGGGCGACCCCGGGACCGAGGAGTTCATCAATGAAATTTCCACAAACTTCAACAGCTATAATGGAGCTTTGGGCGTAAAAGTGGACCTCACTTCTAATTTCACCGGAAGACTAAATCTTTCCAGCGGATTCAGGGCACCAAACCTGGCTGAGCTTACCTCTAATGGAAGTCACCATGGAACCAACCGCTATGAAATTGGAAATGCCGGTCTCGAGAACGAACAAAATTACCAGTTTGATCTGGCCCTGGAATACCGAAACAGGCATTTTGAATTTTTCACCAATGCATTTTACAATCACCTGAATAATTATATTTACCTGGAGCCTACCGGGGAAAGAGTAAATGATGATCTTGTTTTTGAGTACATACAGAACAATGCTAAGTTATACGGAGGGGAAGCGGGTATTCACCTGCATCCACACCCTTTAGATTGGTTGCATTTTGAAAGTAACTATGAGCTGGTAATAGGAAAACAGCAAAATGGCAATGACCTCCCATTGATCCCTGCCCAGGCTATCTTGAACACATTTCGGGTAGAACTTCCTGAGAATTTCCATTTTAAGAATAGTTTTGCTTCGATAAGTTTAAAGACCGTATTTGATCAAGATAATACAGGAATGTTCGAGACCCCTACTTCAGGTTATTCTCTGCTGAATGCAGGAGTGGGTGGTTCTCTTAAGCTTGAGCAAGTGATGCTCCATCTACAGCTAAGCGGCACAAATTTGAGTGACAAAACTTATATTTCCCACCTCTCCCGTCTTAAACCTGATGGTATTTCAAATATGGGTAGGAATATAATACTAAATGCCCGCATCAGTTTTTAAATTGGACTTGATCTAAAAAAATGGTGGCTCAATTTAGCCACCATTTTTTTACCTGTACTTATAAGAATTAAACCACTTCCGCTTCTATGATTTGTGAATCAACAGCACCTTCCTTTCTCCATACAAATGTGTAAAGCCACATCAGGGTGAAAGTTGGGATAATATCACTAAAAGGCAGGATCTCCTCCAGGAATACGATCACCGATGCCAGTTTTCCCTTCTTCCCGGGATACATTTGTGTCATTTTCTTGGCGGCATAAGGTGCCCAGGCAAGATCCAGGAAAGGACCCACCAGTGGCACTGTAGCACTGGCCATACCAATGGCATCATAGATCACACCTTTAACCAGCAATTTCTTCTTATTAATTTCCATCCTTTTTTTTCGAATAAAATCAACAAAGATGCCAAAATCGAGATTTTTTAGTTAAGGCTTGAGTTTGCGAGAAAATTTCTCTTTAAGCTTGCTTACTTTTGGATCAATGATTACCTGGCAATAGGGCTGGTTACGGTTCTGGTTGTAATAATTGTGGTGCTCCTGCTCGGCAACGTAAAATGGTCCTGCTTGAGTAACCTCGGTCACAATTGGATTGGAAAAGGTATTTTCAGCTTCCAGGGTGGCCATCACTTTTTCTACCGTATGTTTTTGTTCTTCGGAATGGTAGAAAATGGCACTTCTGTATTGGGTTCCTACATCATTTTGCTGCCTGTTCAGGGTGGTAGGATCATGAGTGGCGAAGAAAATATACACCAGTTCCTCGTAGGAGGTCTCTCTGGGGTCAAAATGAATCTCAATAGCTTCTGCATGGCCTGTTCTACCGGTGATCACCTCTCGATAGGGAGGGTTCTTTATACTGCCGCCGGTAAATCCTGAAATTACTCTATGTACTCCTTTTACTCTTTGGAAGACAGCTTCGGTACACCAAAAGCATCCACCGGCAAAAGTAGCCAGTTCTTCTTTTTTGTAGTTCATCATAGTTTTTCTTTTAAAATAATTAAAAAAATAAAGAAAGCCCTATTTTAAAGGAAAATGTCCTTTAAGAATTGGCAATTCTTCAGTAATATTGTAGCCTGATCTTTTCACCACCAAACCCTACAAATATTAGGCTCACAAATGTTCTCAAAAGCCCCTCTTTTATTCCTGATTTTTTTTCAATCAATTCTTATTGCTTATTCCCAGGAACAACCGTCAAGAGAAAAGAAAGAATATACGATAGAACGAATCCATCAAGCTCCAAAAATAGACGGAGTTCTCAATGATGAAGTGTGGAAGGAACTTCCTGTTGCTACAGATTTTGTGATGTTTGACCCGGGCGATGGTACTCCTTCCCGTTCTACTCACCCTACAATGGTAAAGTTAGCCTATGATAATGAGGCAATTTACGTCGCGGCTTATCTCATGGATAATGAACCCCACCAGATAAGAAGAGAATTTGCTCAGCGGGATAATCTCCCTATCGCTGATTATTTTGTTTTAGATATCAATACCTATAATGATGGGGAGAACCAAACCAGGTTTATCATTACGGCAGCCGGAACATTGGCAGATGCTAAAATGAAAGGCGAGAGTGAAGATTATGCTTACAACGTGGTATGGGAAGGCAGCGTTTCTATAGATGAAAGAGGTTGGTACGTTGAAATGCGTATCCCCTACTCTGCTCTTCGCTTTCCAGATAAGGAGGAGCAACTGTGGAGTATGCAACTAGGTAGAAAGATCAATCATTTGAACGAAACGTATGTTTGGAACTACATAGATAAATCTGTAGGTAAACAAACTCATTACAATGGTCTTTTAAAAGGGATTAAGAACATTAACGCCCCGTTACGTCTTAGCTTATATCCCTATATCTCTGCAGGAGTTGAGCAATACAGTGGTGAAAACGAATCCTCATTTAGCGCCGGGATGGATGTCAAATACGGTATCAATGACGCTTTCACCCTTGATGCTACTCTAATCCCCGATTTTGGCCAAACCGCTTATGACAAGGTAGAATTAAATCTAGGGCCTTTTGAACAGGTCTTTGGAGAAAACCGTGCTTTTTTCACAGAAGGTACAGAATTGTTTACCAAAGGTGATCTTTTCTATTCCCGAAGAATTGGAGACACTCCTACAGGTTTCAACGCAGCGCAAACAGAAAAATTGGAGGAAGAAGAGATTTTAGATAATCCGGAGCAAACAGATCTATTGAATGCCTTAAAGATCTCCGGAAGAACAGACAATGGACTAGGCATAGGATTTTTTAATGCGATTACTCAGGTTCAAAAAGCCCGTTACTTTAATACGGTCACCCAAAAGACTAGGGAAAGGATCACAGAACCATTTACCAATTATAACATTTTTGTGCTGGATCAACAATTTGATCAAAAATCTTCTATTTCATTAATAAATACTAACGTCACCCGGGAAGGGCATTTTCGAGACGGAAACGTTAGCGGATTTTTGTTCGACGTTTTCAACAAATCCAGTTCTTTTAATTTTTCGGGAGAAGCAAAAATGAGCCATGTGAATCTGCCAACGCAGAATCTTACCGGTTTTGCTTCGGAATTAGGTTTTTCCCGAACTAAAGGACAGTTCAGGTATGGTGCCAATCATAGTTTTGCTAATGAGACCTATGACATCAATGATCTTGGAGTAAACTTTTTTAATAATTACAATAATTTTTACTGGAACACTTCTTATCGCATTTTTGAACCGTCAGGGATCTTCAACGACTACAGGGTGCAGCTTTATGGAAATCATCAGCGACGCTATAAGCCTGATGTAGCTGTAACTACGAATTTTGGAACGAGTTTCTTCGGCATGACACTCGACAGGTTTGCTTTTGGAGGCTCTGCCAATTACAGTACCCCCTTTAAGGATTTTTTTGAACCACGCCGTAAAGATCGATTCATAGAATATCCTAGAAATGCCGGGGGTGAAATCTGGATTTCGTCAGATTATCGCAAAACTCTTGCTCTGGATTCCCGACTGGGATATAATAAATACCTTGGGTCAGATCACGGCCAGGTGAATTTCAGGTTTGCCCCCAGGGTAAGGGTAAATGACAGATTCCTTTTCACCTACTCTTTTCGATACATGCAGGAAAATGATCGAGATAGTTTTGTGGCAATGCTTCCTCAAGAGATCATTTTTGGAAACAGAAAAATGGAAAGTGTAGAAAATTCCCTTCGTGGAAGTTATAATTTTAGTACCAAAGAAGCAGTAAATATCAGCTTTAGAAATTTTTGGTCTACAGCAAATTTTTCAGAAGGGGAATTCAGCAGGCTTGAGTATAACGGCCGGCTAACCCCTATTTCTTATATTGCTCCTCCAGAAAATGATCCCAATGCGCATTTCAACGTCTGGAACTTAGATTTAAGCTACCAGTGGCGCTTCGCACCAGGTAGTGAAATGATTTTGCTATACAGAAATTCTATGCTTAACGTAGATGATCAAAGTGATCTTATGTATTTTGAAAGTCTCGAAAATCTATTCGACAATCCCACCAGGCACAACCTTTCCCTGAGAATTGTATATTTCCTGGACTACAGTACCCTAAAAAACATCATTTAAGGTTAATATTGCAACAGACCATAAAAAATATGATAGCAGCAGAAAATATTCATAAAACCTATGACGACTTACATGTCCTAAAAGGTGTAAATCTTCATATTCCTAAAAGTGAAATAGTTTCTATAGTAGGAGCTTCAGGGGCTGGAAAAACCACTCTGCTGCAGATCCTGGGAACTCTTGAAAAACCGGACAGGAACAATAATAGTCGGCTATCTGTGAATGACGTGGACATTTATTCCCTAAATGCAAAAGAACTAGCAAAATTTAGAAATGAGAATATTGGGTTTATATTTCAATTTCACCAGTTGTTACCTGAATTTACTGCCCTTGAAAATATCTGTATCCCTGCTTACATAAGAAATACCCCAAAAGATGAAGCCGAAAAGCGGGCTAAAGAACTTTTAGGGTTTTTGGGGCTGCAAAAACGGGCAGATCACAAACCCTCAGAAATGAGTGGCGGGGAACAGCAAAGAGTAGCCGTGGCGCGCTCATTGATTAATAATCCCGGAGTGATCTTTGCAGATGAACCCTCGGGGAACCTTGATAGCGAATCGGCTGAAAATCTTCACAAACTATTTTTCGAATTACGGGAAGAATTTGGCCAAACTTTTGTTATCGTCACCCATAATGAAGAGCTTGCAGACATGGCAGATCGAAAACTGACCATGATAGACGGCAAGATCATTTGAAAGCCGGTTCCTGTTTCATCCCAAAAAACTTTTTCTTTGAAGAAAGCGCAACTTAAAGAATTTCTGGACTTCAAGGTTGATCAATACAATACTCCTGAGTTTATTGATACAGATCCTGTACAGATTCCCCATCAATTCACTGGGAAAGAAGACAGGGAAATTTCAGGATTTTTGACCGCTACCATTTCCTGGGGTAACAGGAAATCAATTCTTAAAAATGCCAATGCCCTCATGGATCTTATGGGGAACAGCCCTTATGATTTTGTGATGCAGCACTCTGAAGAAGATCTTGATGATCTTAAAAATTTCGTACACCGCACCTTTAACGGCAACGATCTGGTTTATTTTATCAGGGCGCTTAAAAATATCTATTCCCGCCACTCGGGCCTGGAAAGTATTTTTAGTAACTATTCAAATGAAAGAGGCTTACAGGTTGCTATTCATGAATTTAAAAAAATATTTTTTGAGCTTCCACATGAACTTCGTACCGAAAAACATGTAAGTGATCCTTTAAAGAATTCGGCGGCAAAAAGGATAAACATGTTCCTTAGGTGGATGGTTCGCGATGATGCGGGAAATGTAGATTTAGGGATATGGAAAAGTATTTCGGCAGCTCAATTATCTTGCCCCCTGGATGTGCATTCAGGGAATGTGGCCAGAAAACTAGGGCTTTTGAAAAGAAAACAAAATGATGCAAAGGCTTTGTTCGAACTGGATTCTTCTTTGAGAAAGCTGGACCCAATTGATCCGGTGAAGTATGATTATGCTTTATTTGGACTGGGAGTTTTTGAGAAATACTGATGAAGATTTTTTTCCACCTAAAAAGGCTACTCCAAATGGAGTAGCCTTTGCTTGCTTCCCTGTTACCAGAGTTTCTCCCTAAACTGTTTTATTCCGGACATACATTTAGAGCAACCCGTGCCTGAATAGGATAGGTAAGATTTGATGCCTCGTAGACCGCATCAAAATTATCGTCGTTAATATTGTTTATACATACATCATCTTCATCTATATTTGGCAGGGTAAACCTCGCGTTGGTTGCAGTCCAACCCTCATCTAACTGAACGGTAGCTGTTAAAAGATCTTTCATTGCAGCGCGTTTTACGAGATTATATCTAATGGTTCCTACCTCGTCTCCGTCTTCAGTAAAAATTGGATAGAACTGAGTTAAACCTGATGGAGCATCATTTCCTACCATTTGTATAAATAGTACCCTCTCACAGTCGCCGGTTATAGCAGGTAAACATACAGGACCAGTAGGTTCTCCTCCACCTGGAGCACAGTTAAAGCGTAAATGTTCGTATTCCACAGTCATGTTGGGACCAAAATTCGCTTCAATATCGCTTCTGCTCAATGTACCGTTTAGAACAATAGGAGTGGCAGAGCCGTAATTGTCATCCCAATCCAATAAGGTCATTTCATAATAGATATAATCCTCATCTGCATTTTCATTAAATGGTAAGGCTACACATACCGGTCTTGCAAAGAAATCACCATTTTCATCTACTCCGGTTACAGGTTCAAGATCTGAATATAAAACAGTTCCTGTAGCATCTGTTCCTAACCAAACGTCAAGACTATAGTTGGCTGTGTAGTGTCTACCGTCATCATCGCAGTAATTGGCGAAGAAACAGAATTCGTAAGCTCGTACAGCATCCAGTTCGAAGAATTGGTAGCCATATTCATTGACATCTCGATCATCAAAGCATAATACCGGAACATCAACATATTTTTTCACACCCGCACCAAGGTTTATGGTCAATGGTAAAGCACTGTCGACAAACGGAGCAAGATCTGACCCCAGCCTTGGGGCGATCCAAATAGGGGCTCCTGCGGCGTTGTAAACAGAGAAGTGATCCAAAGAATAAGTTCCAGGATCTAACTGTAGTGCAGCATCTTCCTTGGTAAACAATTGACCGGCAACAAGATCAACCCGGTAAGGGTCTGCTTCAGTTCCCACTACTGCATTGCCGCCCTGCATTAAAACAATTCTTACATAAGCAGGAGCATCATCGCTACAGATTGGAATGTCGGCGATAGCCTGTTTATTACCCGATTTATTGATCAGGTCATTAACAATGGCACCAAAAGACAAAGTGGCTTTTTCAGAATTGTCCATCTGTGGTTCATCCTTGGTACATGAGGTGAAGGTCAATGCCAACACCACTAAGGAAAAAAGGCAAAATTTAAGGTTTTTCATAATTGTAAAAATTTAAAGGTTAATAGAATGGTTAATAAATAGGGTTAATAAAATCAGGATTACTTATTTCCACAAAGAATACCCTTAAAGCTCACAAAGCTTTATGGAAGGTATTCTGAAGGAGAAACTTTTAAAAAATTATAAGGGGGGGTAAAGGGAACTTAGCGGGGGAATAATCTTACTACAAATATAATCTTCTGCTTCCATTTCGAGTATGGGTGAAAACCCTTAAAAAACTAAAATTCAGTTACTTACACACTTCAGCTGTAAAAATTTAGGGCTTCACCAATAACTATCTCAGAAATGGGTAATATTTAATACCTTTAACAGGTAAAAGGTGATCTGTTATGCCCAATACCTCCCTTCAGGAAAAAACTAAACCACATTCCCATTCCACAGAGGAATTTGAGATCTTGAGATCTACACCTGAGAACTACTTTTCAGAAATTCTTTTTCTGGCCACCCGAGTTTGTGGAGCTTCTGCCGCAGGAATTGTAATTTATGAGATGGATGAGCTATGGGTGAAGTCTACTTTAAATATTTCTAGTAAAAAAATTCTCAGTTATAAAGAGTTGGTACTCAAAAATCTTCAACAGGAGATAATTGTAACACCAGCCGTGTCGAACACCTTCTCGACTTATGCCGGGGTTTCATTAAACACCCAGAGAGGAGAACAATTGGGGGTACTTTGCCTTTTTAAGGATAAAAGAGTGGAGCTAAACAGCGAAGAAAAGAAAGCCTTAAAAATATTGGCAGACCAGGTAATGCGTCTGGTGGAATTTAGCAAACAAAAAAATAAATTTGGCCGGGTAAAAGCTTCTCTCGAACAAAAATATCACGAGCTGGAAAAATTTGCCAGTGTAGTTTCTCATGATATTAAATCCCCACTGGCTAACATTATCTCCCTTACAGAACTTTTAAGAGAAGAAAATAAAGAGAATCTCAACCAAGATACCCTGCAATATCTAGACTTCCTGGAAGAGTCGTCTTTGAGCTTACGCAATTATGTAGACGGGCTGCTCAGGTTTTACCGCAGTGAAAAGATCCTGCAGGCAGAAGAGGAAGATGTGGAACTGGAGTCTTTCTTTCAGGAGATTACCAGTCTCTATACCGTTGATCCTTCGATAGAGATAAACTATCCATCTGAGGGAGTGCTGAAAAAGGTAAATAAAGCAGCCCTTTCCCAGATATTTCTAAACCTAATAAGCAATGCATTAAAATACAATTTCACAGATTACCGGTTGGTCATCATTAGTTTTAGATCTTCAGAAGCGTTTTACGAATTTGAAGTGAAAGACAATGGTAGCGGAATTCACCCAGAAAAATGTGACAAGATCTTTGAGCTCTTTACCACGCTTGAACAGAATGACCGCAGCGGGAATCCAGGAAGTGGGATTGGCCTTGCCACGGTAAAAAAACTGGTGGAAAATATGGGTGGCTCCATTAAGGTGGAGTCAACATTAGGTAGTGGCAGCAAGTTTATCTTTAAAATTAAGAGATAGTGCAACAGCCGTTTTTTATATTTTACAAATCGATGCAGCAGCATGCACTTTAAGTATCCCGAGCTTCTTTATGCCCTTTTTTTACTGGTAATTCCGGTGCTGGTTCACCTTTTTCAATTGCGCAGGTTCAAAACAGAGAAGTTTACCAATGTCAAATTCCTGAGAAAAGCGGTTAAACAAACCCGTCAGAGTGCCAGGTTGAAAAAATGGCTTATTTTATTTAACCGGCTACTTCTCCTGGTGGGTATCATAGTCGCTTTTGCACAACCCTATCTCCCTCCTTCTGAGGGCGAAGTAAGAAAAAAAGAAACCATTATCTACCTGGACAACTCTCTAAGTATGCAGGCAAAGGGAAAGAATGGGATCCTATTAAGGCAGGGAATACAGCAGTTATTGGAAAATTTACCTCAGGAAGGGGAGGTTTCAGTTTTTACAAACAATGAAGAATTCAACAGGTTAAGCACAGCTTCCCTGCGTAAAAAGCTTCAGCAGATAGAATACTCTCCCGGGCAACTGGAATGGCAAAGCGTAAGGTTGAAAGCTCAAGGCATGACACCTGAAAAAAATGCAAATTTTATCGCGATTTCAGACTTTCAATATCACCGCGATGAGGATTCTTTGTTGCCGTTGCCAAATCTGACCAATTATCTGGTACCCATGCGTCCACAGAACATCAATAACATTTCCCTGGACTCGATGTATGTTTCCCCGGGAAATCCTGATGAATTTAATCTTACCGCCACCCTTAATGCTTACGGAAACTTTGAGGAGGAGGAGGTCGCACTCAGCATTTTTAACGGTCAAAATTTACTTGCAAGGAAAACAGTGGCAGTAAAAGAAGGTGTGGCGACAGAGGTTACCTTTACCCTTCCTGCAGGAGCGATTAAAAACGGAAGGCTCAGTTTTCAGGATAACGGGCTTCATTTTGACAATGAACTTTTTTTCAGTATCAATCCTACAGCTGCGATAAACGTGGTCGCTATAGGGTCTCAAAAAGTTGATTTTTTGAGCCGAATTTTCACAGAACCTGAATTTAAGTTAACTTCATTTTCTGAAGGAAACGTGGATTTCAGCCAGCTTTCTACAGCAAACCTGGTAATTCTCAATGAACCGATCTCCATTTCTTTTCCTCTTGGGACCGAATTACAAAAACTTAAGGAGGAAAAGGTAATCTTGGTCGTTATTCCTTCCGCAGAAGCAGAGATTAACACCTATAACCGATTTTTGAGGGAACTGGGGCTGCCTGTTCTTGCTGAAAGGATGGACCAGGAAAGATTGATCACCCGTATCGCCTTTTCCCATCCACTCTACCGCCCTGTCTTTGATGAACAGGTTAAGAACTTTCAATATCCTGCGGTACAGGAATACTTCAGGTTCAGCCAAAGTGTTAGTCCTGTCCTGGCCTATAACAGCGGGGAACCTTTTTTAATAGAAAAAAACGGAGTTTTTCTGTTTTCTGCCCCCTTAAATAACAACAATACTAATTTTCAAGGTTCTCCACTAATTGTTCCCACTTTTTACAATATGGCTAACCTCGCTTTGTCTCCCGGGCAGTTGTATTACAAGCTCGGGGAAGAAAAAATGATCTCTTTACCAGTCAATCTTCAACAGGATAAGATCCTTAAGCTGGTTTCTGAGGATTTCTCATACATACCCCGGCAGCAAAGTTTTCAGAATAAAGTACAGTTATTTCTAGAAAATGATATGGAGTCTCCGGGACATTATGAAGTGATGAAAGATACTACCTCAGTAAAAACTCTTGCCTTTAACCTTGATCGCAGGGAAAGCAAATTGAAATACAGGGAACTCACTTCGCAGTCAGGTTTCAGGCTACAGCGCGATATACCTCAAGTAATCACCGAAATTCGATCCCAGGGAGAAGTAGCTGCTCTTTGGAAATGGTTTGTTATTTTTGCCTTGGTTTTTTTACTTACTGAAATGCTCATCCTAAAATATTTTAAATGAAGCTATTGATAAGATCTGCCAAGATCATTGACAATGAAAGTCCTTTTAACAACAAAGTAATGGACATCCTGGTGGAAAACGGGATCATTAAGGAGATCGCCCCAAACATAGAGTCTGGTACAGTAGAACAGGAAATATCTTTTGAGAACCTTCATATTTCCCAGGGCTGGTTTGATAGTAGCGTAAATTTTGGAGAGCCCGGATTTGAGGATCGTGAAACTCTTGAAAACGGACTGAAAACCGCGGCAAAAAGCGGGTTTACGGCCATTGCCCTTAATCCTGCGAACGATCCCGTAACAGATAACAAGGGAGCAGTAACTTTTCTGAAAAATAAGGCTGTAGGCCAGCCGGTTTCACTCTATCCACTTGGAGCATTGACTCGCAACAGCAACGGCACCGAAATGGCAGAGCTTTATGATATGCAGCAGGCCGGTGCGGTCGCTTTCGGAGATTACCAGAAGGCCGTGACTAATCCTAATATGATGAAACTCGCCTTACAATACACTCAGAATTTCGACGGACTGGTTCTTTCTTTTCCGCAGGAGAACAAGATCGCAGGAAACGGCCAGGTAAATGAAAATGAAAACAGCACCCTGCTGGGGCTAAAAGGAATCCCTGCTCTTGCAGAGGAATTACAGATCACTCGGGACCTTTATATCCTGGAGTATACCGGCGGGAAACTTCATATTCCGGCAATTTCAACGGCAAAATCGGTAGATATTATTCGTGATGCAAAGGAAAAAGGGCTAGATGTGACCTGTGCTGTACCGGTACACAATCTTTTCTTTACAGATGATGTGCTCAGGGAGTTCGACACTCACGCCAAGGTATTGCCGCCATTAAGAACAAAAGCCGATGTAAAAGCGCTTTTAACCGGCCTTAAGGATGGAACTGTGGATATGGTGACAAGTGACCACTCTCCAATGGATATTGAGCATAAAAAAGTAGAGTTTGACAATGCACTTTTCGGAACGATTGGTCTGGAATCGGCTTTCGGAGCCCTATTACAGGTAGCTTCTTTAAAAACAGCCATTAAAATGCTAACGGCAGGAAAAAGCAGGTTCAATATCCCGGAAACAATTATTAAAGAAGGAGCCCCGGCTAACTTCACTTTTTTCGATCCAGATTTTACTTATACTTTTACCAAAGAGCATATTTATAGCACCTCCAAAAACAGTTTGTTTCTGGGGCATGAACTCAAAGGAAGAGTATATGGCATTGTTGCAGGCAATCAAATTTTGACTACCGAAACCGTGTAGAAGCAGGGGAAATCCTTATTTTTGCAGGTAAACAACACCAAAATGAAAACCGTAGCCGAAGAAGGGAAAGCCGCAGCAATAATTGCCTATATTACAATAGTAGGTACCATCGTGGCTTATTTCATGAACAATGATTCAAAAAATCCTTTTGCTTCCTTTCACATAAGACAGGCACTGGGAATACATATAACTTTTTATTTGTTAGGCATCCTTGTTTCAGCTTTTGACACCTGGATGATCTCCTCCGCATTTTATGTTTTCATCCTTATACTTTGGGGATACGGACTTATAGCTGCCATCCAGGGTGAAAAAAATGAAGTGCCGGTTCTGGGGTCCTATTTTCAAAAATGGTTTAGCACTATCCACTAATGAACACAAAAAATTTGTCTTTATATCACCTCGTAAGAAAACCCAAAATAAATACTGAAAAAGCTCCTCTTTTGATCATGCTACACGGATATGGCAGCAATGAGGAAGATCTTTTTTCTTTTGCAGACGAATTGCCAGGGGAATTTCTTATCCTATCGCTCAGAGCTCCTTATCCTATGCCTCCCTACGGGCATGCGTGGTACGCTATTCACTGGGATAATAACGACGGAAAATTCAGTGATGATGCACAGGCTATTGAGTCAAGGGAAAAGATCTCGGCATTTATTGATGAAGCTATTGAGAACTATCCGGTTGATCCCGATAATGTCACCCTGGTAGGTTTTAGCCAGGGGTGTATCCTGAGTTTTGCCGTAGCCCTCTCCTACCCTCAAAAGGTGAAAAACATCATAGGCTTAAGCGGTTATATTAATCCAGATATTATTAAAGAAGGATTCAGAAATAATGATTTTTCAGAACTCTCTGCCTACAGCTCTCACGGCACTCAGGATCAAGTGATTCCAATAACCTGGGCCAGAAAAACAAAGCCTCTACTTGATTCTCTCGGGATTGAAAACGAATTTTCAGAATTTCCGGTAGGTCACGGAGTTGCCCCGCAAAATTTCATGGAGCTCAAAAAATGGCTTGAGAAGCGGCTTTAATTTCGGGGGTAAAGAAGTCCTTTCTCAGTGGAAATTTCAAGGTTTCCCTCCTCATCAAAATCATATGTAAGGAAAAGGTCTCCCCAGTATGCACCGTCAGAGAAACTGGCCAATAACCATTTATGGTTGAGTAACTTGATCTTGTTGATCCTAAAATGACCTTCCATACCCTCGAAAGGAACAAGGTCATTATCGTCATCTGCCTTGTTGCGGTTGATCAATTCACTTTCTACTTTTTCAATAACTTCAGAAGGATTGAATCCTCTGTTTTCCAGGTAGCTCAGAGCTTCTTCATTTGCGACCAGGGAAAAAGAACGATCTGCGTCCCTTTCAGAAGTAATTACCTGCAATTCAGATTCCAATGAAGCCAGTTGCTCTTCAAGGGCCTGGATCTTTTCGTCTTTAGAATCTGCAATTCGTTTCCCGTTGGCATAGATCACCACGGCCATCAATAAAGAGAAAACAAAGAGGTATAAAAGAAAGCTTTTTCTCATTTAAACAGTAATTTGGAGGTTGTCATAGGCTAAAAACACATTTTCGGGAAGATGGGCCTGTACTTCCTGGTGAAAGCCCATTCTATGGCTAATGTGAGTCAAATAAGCCTTTTTAGGGTTGATCTTTTTAATGAATTTTAGGGCTTCCTCGAGGTTAAAATGGGAATGATGCGGTTCCTTTCTTAGAGCGTTCACCACCAGGACATCTACCCCCATCAGCTTTTCAACCTCTTCCTCTTCTACCGTTTTGGCATCAGTAAGGTATGCGAATTCTCCAATCCTGAACCCGAACACCTGCACCCTGTTATGCATGGCATTAATAGGAATAACTTGATGATTTTTCACTTTAAAAGCTGCGTTCTCAATAATGTTTTCGCCTACACTGGGCGCTCCCGGGTATTTGTTTTCTGAAGCAAAAATATAATCAAAACGTTGGCGAAGAGAATCTATAACACGTTTATGACCATAAATTGGGATATCTCCCTGCTTGAAGAAATACGGCCTTATATCATCCAAACCCACCGTGTGATCACTATGTTCATGAGTGAATAATATTGCATCCAGCCGGTCTACCTTGTTAGTCAGCATTTGCTGCCTAAAATCAGGGCCGCAGTCTATTACGATATTAGAGCCTTCAAGTTCCACAAGGACCGAAACCCGTAATCTTTTATCTTTGGGGTCATCACTGAGGCATACAGGGTGTTCACTCCCAATAACCGGGATCCCCTGCGAAGTTCCTGTGCCCAAAAAAGTTACTTTCAAAGTCTTTTATTTTGCCACAAAACTAAGTATTATTTTTTTGTTTGGCCCCGCATTTTAGTACCTTTGAGTTCAACTAAATTTAGTTCACTTTTCTAATAAAAATCTGCTATGCCTATAACTATAATGGGAGACCGGGAGTTTGAAAACGTCCCTTCCATAAAAAGTAAAGCTTTAAGAATAAATCTGAATGAAAATATTTACGGTACCTTTTCTGAAATTGGTGCGGGACAGGAAACTGTAAGAAATTTCTTCAGAGCGGGAGGCGCTTCCGGAACCATTGCAAAAGCGATGAGTGCCTACGATAAAGATTTTAGTGACGCCATTTACGGTATCGAAGATGACAGAAGGTATGTCACCGAGGAGCGATTGAAAAAAATGCTCACACACGAGACTAACCTTATTGAGCAGCGAATTTCCCGTGAAAAGCACCCTAATAAATTATTCTTCACCTACGCCAACACCGTGGCTACCATAGATTTTGCCAAGAAATATAAAGGACATGGCTGGGTAGGTATACGATACCAGGTACATCCCGAAGAAGAATACAACGAGATTATCCTACACGTACGGTTTCATGAAAATGACGCCCGCCTGCAGCAAAACACCCTTGGTATTCTTGGGGTAAACCTTATTTACGGTGCCTATTACAAATATGATAACCCTAAAAAGTTATTGCGCTATCTGTACGATCATATAGACAAGGATCAGATCGAGATCGATACCATCAACTTTTCAGGTCCCCGTTTTGAGAAAGTGGATAACCGATTAATGAGTTTACAACTGGTGAAGAACGGAATGACCGAGGCCGTAATGTTTGCCCCTGATGGGAATAACGTTCTGCCGGCAAAGATTCTGTATAAAAAGAATATCCTGGCCTTACGCGGAAGTTTCAGGCCGGTAACTAAAGTTAACATGGATATGTACAAAAGGTCCATGGAGCTTTTCCTCAAAGAGAACCGTGTTTCTGAAGACAATACCGAAGTGATCTTTGAGATCACTCTTTCCAACCTGCGTGCTGAAGGAGAGATCGATGAGCGTGACTTTATGGACCGGGCAGAACTCCTCTGTTCCCTTGGTCAAACGGTGATGATCTCAAATTTCCAGGAATATTACCGGGTTGTGGAATATTTCTCCCGCTACACCAAAGAACGTATGGGACTTGCCATGGGAGTGAACAACCTAATTGACATTTTTGATGAGAAATATTACCGTCACCTCAGTGGAGGTATTCTGGAGGCATTTGGTAAACTTTTCTTCAAAGACCTTAAAGTGTACATGTATCCATTAAAAGATAAAGAGACAGGAGAGATCACCACAAGTGAGAACTTAAAAGTTCATCCACGTATGAAGGAATTATATAAATTCTTCAAATACAATGGTAAGGTTGTGGATATTACGAACTATGACCCGGAGATCCTTGATATTTACTCACGCGAAGTACTTCAAATGATCGCTGAAGGAAAAGGCGGCTGGGAAGACATGTTGCCAGAAAAAACTACGGCGATGATCAAGGAGCACAATCTCTTTAGTCATCAAAAACAAAAAGAAGCTCAAAAAGCTTAAAGACAGGATTTTTTTGAAAGGGGGCAGAAATAATTTTTCTGCCCCTTTTTTATTTCTTCTGAAGTTGGACTTTTAGCTGATTAACATCAAGCTCCTCTCCCGGAATACTTCCAAACAGCTCCACTAACTTCTCTTTCCTGAACTCAAAGATCTCCTTTAACTTAGGTTCCACTATGAGAGGATGCACCATTTTTCCCAATATCCCGAAGGGGAGTTTATAATCCACAATATCCTCCATCTCAACTCCTCCTGGAATTTCTTTGAAAAAATGTTTATGGTGCCACATCGCGTAAGGACCAAAGCGTTGTTCATCTACAAAGTATTCCTTGTCCTTTACATGTGTAATCTCTGTGACCCATTTGGTTTTAATACCTGCTACAGGGGTAACTATGTACTGAATGATCTGTCCCGGGTACATTTTTCTTTCAGCTCCCGAAAGAATATTAAAGCCCATATAAGTAGGAGTAATGACCTTCAGGTTTCGGGGATCAGAGAAAAAATCCCAGGCCTCCCCTATTTCTATAGGTAAACTCTGTACCGTTTTTAAGGTATAAATTTTCACGATAGTTTTTCATTAAAGAAACTGCTTAATGTTTAAATATAAAAAATTTTATTTAAACAATTTGTTTACTTAAATAGAATGTGGCTTTTTCTTCTGAAGTTTTTGAAAAGTTTATAAATCACTTTAGAAAGTTCTTATAATTTGGTTAAACCCTCAGGATTTACAGGATTTTCCGTAGATATTTGAAAAAAACAAATCATGATCAGGAACTATTTTCTACTCATAATTCTCTTTTTTTCACTAAGCTTTCCTTCCCATTCGCAAACTAAAGTAGATTCGCCCTATGAAACCAGCTGGGCTGTGGACGGAACGTGGATTGGAATAGGACTTGGATTGAATGGCCTGGGATTCAAATTTATTCAGGACAAGGAGCCGCTCACAGCCGAGGAGTTACAGGCAATCTCCAAAGAGGATGTGCCGGGCTTTGACCGCTGGGCAGCCGGTAATTATTCTGAAAGAGCTGATGACATCAGTTATTACCCTTTTTACGGCTCTTTTGCAGTTCCATTCGTAATGATGCTTACAGATCAACAAAGACCACATGCAGGACAAATAAGCATTCTTTTTATAGAGAGTATGGCTACCACAGGGGCACTTTATACGATAACTGCTGGACTCGTCAACCGAAGCCGTCCCTTGGTGTATAATGAAAACATATCTGATGACCTGAGAAGAGAAGCGGGTGCCCGGCGATCCTTTTTTGCCGGGCATACCGCCGCCACTGCCTCGGCTACTTTTTTTGCGGCTAAAGTTTTTAATGATTTTAATCCAGATTCCTGGGCTACACCTTATGTGTGGACAGCTGCCGCTCTAGTGCCAGCCTGGGTAGGGTATCTGAGGCTCGAGGGAGGAAAACATTTTCTGTCAGACAATATCATAGGCTACGGAATTGGTGCGCTTTCCGGAATTTTAATTCCTGAGGTGCATAAAAAGGAAAATTCACGGTTAAGTGTATATCCTGCAATGGGAACTGAATATCAGGGACTAAGTATGAGTTATACTTTTTAAATAAGCTCTACATATACTTCAGCCTAATTCTTCATTGGATTTTTTATATTTTTAGGCTTTTATCATTAAAACCTGAACATGAAAAAATACTCGTTTTTAGCCCTCCTATTTATTTTAACCAGTATAAGTACCAAGGCGCAAAAGATCCATATTCCGGTAGATACTACCGTGACCACCTCGCATACCGTCAATATTAACGGGCAGAGAGTTTCCTATACAGCCACTACGGGAATGCAGCCGGTATGGAATGATGATCGGGAGCCGGTGGCCTCTCTGTTTTACACCTATTACAAACGTGAAGGAGTAAAAGATCTAAAAAACCGTCCTTTGGTCATTTCTTTTAATGGCGGACCGGGTTCTGCTTCTGTCTGGATGCATATAGCCTATACAGGGCCAAGAGTCCTTGAAATTGATTCTGAAGGCTTCCCTGTGCAACCTTACGGGATTAAGGAGAATCCTCATTCCATTCTTGATGTGGCCGACATTGTATACGTAAATCCCGTAAATACGGGATATTCCAGGATCCTTGAGCCTGAAGGCGAGAAAAAACGCGATAGGGAGCAGTTTTTTGGAGTGAATGCAGATGTAAGTTACCTGGCAAAATGGATTAACACATTTGTCACCCGTAATAACAGGTGGTTATCACCAAAGTACCTGATTGGTGAAAGTTATGGAACCACCCGCGTTTCAGGACTCGCTCTGGAGTTACAGAATAGTCAATGGATGTATCTTAACGGGGTGATCCTTGTTTCCCCTACTGAAATTGGAATTGACCGGGAAGGACCGGTAGAAGTTGCCAATCGCCTCCCCTATTTCACTGCTGCAGCATGGTATCACAAGGCTCTCCCTGAAGATCTTCAAAGCAGAGATCTCGAGGAATTGCTACCAGAAGTAGAACAATATGCTATTAATGAACTTTTGCCCGCCCTGGTCAAGGGAGGATTCCTGGAACAGGACAGACGGAAAAAAATAGCTGCAGACATGTCCCGCTACTCGGGAATCTCTGAAAAGGTTATTCTACAGAATAATCTTGAGGTACCTTACAGGTATTTTTGGAAAGAACTTTTGAGAGAAGAAAGCGGCTCAACGATTGGAAGGTTGGACTCGAGATACCTGGGGCTGGATCGTAAAGAAGCCGGAGATTCACCAGATTATAATTCGGAACTTACTTCCTGGTTACATTCCTTTACTCCTGCGATCAACCATTACCTTCAGAATGATCTAAAATTTAAAACAGATCTCACCTATTTTATGTTTGGTCCTGTACATCCATGGGACAGAAGCGGAAATAAGACTGGGGAAAATCTGCGACAGGCTATGGCGCAGAATCCAAACCTTGATGTGTTGATACAGAGTGGATATTTTGATGGAGCAACAACTTATTTTGATGCCAAATACACTATGTGGCAGCTCGATCCAAGCGGAAAAATGAAGGACCGTCTAAGTTTTAAAGGTTATCGCAGTGGGCATATGATGTATTTAAGGAATGAAGACCTGAAGAAATCCAATGATGACCTGAGAGAATTCATTCTTAGAACCATTCCTAAGGCAGGTGAGCCTGCCATGTACTAAAACGCAGTCATTATCAATCATATAAAAAGCCTCTTTAAGGGGCTTTTATATTTTTTTAGACCATCTTTTTAGAGATGTTTTCCTCCCTGTATTTTATTTAAAAAAGTATTCAAAACAATTGAAAAAGTAATTCTATCTTTCGGTTTTTAAAGAGTTTTGATCTATAAGTTTTTTAAGAATGAATTCAACTCCTTTATCATTATTACTTTTGGTGTGATACCTGGCAGCCTCTTTTACTTCAGAATGTGCATTCTCAACGGCGTAACTGTAGGAAGCCTGTTCGAATAATTCCATATCATTCATATAGTCCCCAAAGGCCATCGTATTTTCCTTTTGAATTCCGTGCATACCCTGGAGAGCTTTGAGGGCATTTCCTTTTTGCGCTTCTTTGTCTGTGAAGTCGATCCAGATCTTTCCTGAAAGCTTCACCTGTAATCTTTCTTTGAAATGCTCTACAAAAGGAAGTGAGTGCTCTTCGGCGCCTGAAAGGTCACAAATGGTCAATTTCAGAAAAACATCATTTTTTACCTCCATTAGATCGTCTACAACCTCGTATTTTTCGTAATGGTTGAGGAAATGCTTCATGAATTCAGGATCTCTGCTTTCAATATATGCCTGTTTCCTGCCGCACAAGACCAGATACTTCCCTCCCAATTTCCGCACCTCTGCGATCACTTCGTGAACGGTCTCAGTTGTCATGGGACGAATAAAAACCTGTTTTCCTTTTTCCATGACAATAGCACCATTTTCAGCAATGTAGGTGAGCTCATTTTTTATGGGTTCCATTCGCTCCATCAGGCTGTAATATTGTCTCCCGCTGGCTATTACAAATAAGATATCTCTCTCCTGCAATTTTCGGAATAAATCGAAAAACTCTTCACTAACTTCATGATCGTTGTTGAGGAGCGTTCCATCCATATCACTTACAATCAATTTTATATCTGAAAAATTCATCTGGCAAATTTTTATATGCCTTCAAAAATACTTGAACAGGAATAGTTCTGTGGTAATTGAATGTTAATTTTGGAGATCGTTGGCTTTGCTTCGCTCCTTCAGGAAATTATAAAACCACGCCTTAGGGACGTGGTTTTATGAATGATTTGATCGCGACAGGATGGAAGTTCCATACTTATCCTGGTTGCAATTACAAAACCACGGGCTATCGCCTGGCTTTTTTATTTCCATACGTACTTTTGAAACTCCGTTTCGGGTACTTCGTAAAATAAAAAAACCACGCTCCTGTCGGGCGTGGTTTTGTGAGTGTCCAGTGATCGCGACAGGATTCGAACCTGTGACCGTCTGCTTAGAAGGCAGATGCTCTATCCAACTGAGCTACGCGACCATTAAAGCGGTGCAAATATAGTGAGCTTTTCAAAAAACACAAGTAAAAAAAACATTTTATTCCTGTCAAGTTGGGTAACTCAATACAGCCCAGACTGATATAAGAATATTTTTTTTATTCCTTCTTCTTTCCATTCTTATACCGTCTGACCTCCCTTTATAACAAGGAATTGAACTCTTTTTAAAAATCTAAAATAACTATTAAAGTATTGCTAATATTAGCATAAGACAGTCAGCGCTATTCCTTGAAAAAATAATAATCCTTTACATTTACCTAAATACCTTTTGGCAAGAAAAATCCTGCGAATTTGGCAGGAGTGCCAATCCAAAAAATTTTCTTTTTTATGGAAGTCAGCACATCTAATGAATCACAACCTTTAGGCGAAGTTTCCATTCAAAATATGATCGAAAGATTACAGGTAGATTGTGAGCTGGAACAGCACCTTCCCGGGGGAGGTTACATTCACATGAGCGATGAACTACCCTACCTGGTCGTATACAGATTAAAAGACGAAAAAGAAGATGAGGACCGGGCAACTGTAAGATTTGTTCTTAGTGAAGCTTCTTTTTTGATTGTGGGAACTAAAGATTGGGAAGGTTATCAACGGCTCCTCTACTCCTTGAGTGAAGCAATGTCCTCAAAATTTAAATCATTTTTATTGTTGGAGATATATTCTGGAGATATTGACAGCAGGGAATTTCATATAAAAGGGCCTGCAGACAAGATCCCTTCTACTTTAAAGGTCCTCAAAAAGCAATTGGATGATCTTAATTCTAAATATCAGATTTTGGACTTGAACTATTGTGTTATTGATGATACAGAAAAACGGCATCCTGAAGGTCAAAAACCCCTATTGGAACTCACTGAACTCAAAGATGCCGGTGCCCTGCTAATTGCCTTAGAAATTCCACCAGTCTACAGAAATCGTGAAGGCGAGGAATACCCTGTTTTCTTTAGGAGTTTTAAAGATGATCTTGTGGTAGCTATGCACAAAACCATCTTTGAATTTATTCGAATTCAGACCTCCAGCGGAGTACAAAGTTATCGAGCTCTTGGACAGAAAAGCCTGCAAAAGAAAGTACTGGAAATTGACCGGCAGCTGGCCCAGATAGAAACATCTTATCAATTTCTTTGGCTTGTTTCTCCTGCAAATATCAGACAGATCAAGGATACTTTCTTTGAGTCGAATTATGAGAAGGTTCTAAATTACCATTACCGATTATTGCCTGTAGATCCCGATGTTTTGAAAAGGCGTTTGTACAACCTTAAAATGGAAGAAATTGATGACCCTGCTCTTTCTTATATCTTCAGGGAAAAACGTGAAGAACTCGACCTGCAAATAAGTATGCTCACAGACAGGGGCACAAAAGACTTTTTTTACAACAGCATGATGCTCTATGGCGATATTGATAAAGAGCTTCAAAGAGAGGCAGAGAACATCCTTAAAGAAGTTGAGGAAGGGGAAATAAAAGAATCTGAAAGCATCATGAAGGCTGAAGACTTCAGGTTACTGGCAGAATCTGAATTTAAATACTTCCGGGAGCAGGACAGTAATTTTACCAGCAAGGTTCATGTACGGGAAGATGTGAACATTCTGATGGTTTCCCAGGGGGAGTTGTATATCCCCAGTGATTATAAATTAAATGCTGAAGAAACAAAGGCCTTGATTCAGCATGAAATTGGCACCCATGTCCTCACCTATTACAACGGGAAGCAGCAACCCCTGAATTTACTTTCTGTAGGTCTTACAGATTACGATACCCTTCAGGAAGGACTTGCGGTACTCTCTGAATATCTTGTTGGCGGCCTCACCGGTAATCGAATGCGTACGCTTGCCGGGAGGGTGGTTGCCGCATCAGCCCGTATGCACGGGGCAGATTTTCAAGATATTTTCAAACTGCTACATGAAGACTATGGCTTTTCAACCCATCGGTCTTTCAATATCACTTCACGTATCATGCAGGGAGGTGGTTTCACAAAAGATATCACCTACTTCAAAGGTTTGCATCAATTAAAGCAACACCTGGAGGATGGCGGGGAATTGGCTCCCTTGTTAACGGGAAAATTTGCACTGGAACATATGCCCATTATTACAGAGCTAAGAGAACGACGAGTCCTAAAACCTGTAAACCTCACTCCCAGATATTTGAACACAAAAGAAACAACAAACAAATTACGTAAAATACGGGAGGGCATTTCCCTTTCACAATTAATCAACGCATGAAAATATGTTTTGTAGTGAATAGCGTAGAAACCGAAGGCGCTGGAACAACCGTGTATATCATGCACGAAGCCTGGAAGCGAGGTCACCAGGTATTTCTTATGGGCGTGGGAGATTTCAGTTTTACCCAAGACCAGGAACTTAGCCTCATTACCACACACCTGCCAAGGAATGCCAAACCAGAAACTCCCGAAGAAAACCTGGAGATTCTTCAAAGTGAAAAAGCAAAAAGGAAGAAGATACCTGGAAGGGATCTAGACGTACTGTTTATTCGGAATAATCCAACAGAAGAAGGAACAGATCGCCAATGGGCAGAACAATCGGGTGTGGCTTTTGGAAGAATGATCCAGCAGGAAGGCGTACTGGTTTTGAATGACGCTTATGCCCTCTCCTATGCATTTATAGACAAATTATATTTTGAAGAATTACCGGCATCCATAAAACCTGCTTCTCTAATTACAAGGGACAAGGAGGAGATCCTTGAATTTTTTGAAGCGCATAACAAAAAAATGATACTTAAACCTTTGGAAGGTTCAGGTGGTAGAGGTGTCTATCTAATAGATAAAAATGAAAAGAATTTAAATCAAATAATTGAAAGTCTTTCACAGAAAGGCTACATCATTGCACAACAATACCTACCGGCTGCAAAAGATGGTGATGTAAGAGTACTACTTCTAAACGGTAAGGTTTTGGAAAGGAATGGCAAATATGGAATTCTCAAGCGAAAGGCAGTGAAAGGAGAATTCAGAAGTAATATTTCCCAGGGAGCAACACCTGAAGCTTGTGAACTTACCGAGGACATTCAGAAAATTGTCGACATTATAAGCCCGAAAGTTATTAGAGACGGTCTATTTTTTATAGGCCTCGATGTGGTTAAAAACAAATTGATAGAGATCAATGTGCTTAGCCCCGGAGGCCTGGATGGACTTTATAAAATTGGAGTTGACAACTTTTCTGATGTCATAATGGAATCTATTGAAAGAAAGCTGGAATATAAAAAAGACTATGGAGACAAGATCTCCAATCGTGAGCTCGCCACTATGGTATAGAAGCTCATTAAACAAAATAAAACAAAGATCATAACCGGGAGTAATCCCTTAAATAATTAAAGAATGAAAATATGTTTCGTCGTTAACAATGTAGATACTGAAACTTGTGGTACTACAGTATTTCTCATGCATGAAGCCAGAAAAAGAAAACATGAGGTTTATGTTATGGGAGTGGGTGATTTTTACTTTGCCCAAAATGAATTGTTAAGTATTGACTCTACCTATGTATCGCCAAGAACCGAAGCAAAGACTCCTGAGGAGTATTTAAAATTGCTGCAAAGTGATAAGGCTAAAAAAGAGAGGATCGTTGCTACAGATCTTGACGTGCTGTTCATTAGGAACAATCCCACTGAGGAAGGAGGTTCCCGTCAATGGGCAGAGCAGGCTGGAGTGGCCTTTGGTAGAATGGTACAACAGGAAGGGGTACTTGTTCTAAATGATGCGTATGCCCTTTCAAATGCTTTCATTGATAAGCTCTATTTTGAAGAACTTCCTGCCAGTATCAAACCGAATTCCATCATCACCCGTAAAAAAGAAGACGTGATGGAATTCTTCGAAAAACATAAAAAGAAAATGGTTCTTAAGCCCCTGGAAGGTTCCGGAGGAAGAGATGTATATCTTATTGATAAGAATGAGAAAAACCTTAACCAGATCATTGAAAACCTCTCTTCTCAGGGTTATATGATAGCTCAGGAATATCTACCGGCTGCAAAAGAAGGTGATGTAAGAGTTTTATTGCTCAATGGTAGGGTAATGGAAAAAGATGGAAAATACGGAATTATTAAAAGAGTAACAGGTGAAGGAGAATTTCGAAGCAATTTTAACCAGGGAGGTACCGGGGATAAAAGTC
>CAZVKA010000017.1:0-29258 GCA_964627595.1 uncultured Flavobacteriaceae bacterium
TTAACCAAATTGGCGTCAAATTTACGTTTTGTTTTATTCATTGCGTGGGAAACATTGTTTCCTACCATCGCTTTCTTACCTGTAAGTTCACAAACTCTTGACATTGCTCTATACTTTAACTCGTTATTTCAAAACAGGCTGCAAATTAACGAATTTTTTACCTAATAGCCAATACCTGAATAAAAATATTTTTTGAGTTTTTTCTTCGGAAGAGTTCTGCTGAAAGGGCTTAGAAAACCGTTTGCTTTTGGCTATTAGCTGTTAGGGGTAGATTGCTTCAGAAGCTTTTCAAGCTCCTTCGCAATGACGGTTCAAAGTAGGGCCTCGCTTTTATCTCACGTCTCAAATCTAAGAAGTGATCTCCTTCAATATCATCTCAAAAGCCTTATAAACCGCTTTCTTCACTACCTGGTCTCTGTGATTCCCGAAAATGAACTTTTTGGAGATCACTTTTTCCGGCGTGGCCAGGCCAACATATACCGTGCCCACCTCGGCGTCACTATCACCTTTGTTTGGACCGGCGTTACCCGTAGTAGAAAGGGCATAATCTGTCTTAAAGAGTTTGCGGGCGTTCTTAGCCATAGCTTCAGCCACTTCGGCACTTACTACACTAAATTCTTCGATAAGCTCTTTTTTTACCTGCAGCATTTCGATCTTGGTCTGGGTGGCATAAGAGACCATTCCGCCCTTGAAGCATTTTGAAGCCCCTGGATGAGTGGTGAATTCCGCTGCCAGTGCGCCTCCTGTACAACTTTCGGCAGCGGCCAAAAATTTCTTTTCGGCAGTGAGGATCTTACTGATCTGTACCGCGATCTTTTCATCCTCCTCCTGCTCTTCAGAAATAATATCTCCTAAAATCTCATAGAGACTCTCCACCTGCTTTTCCACTGCACTGATAAGGGCTTCCTCATCCTGTCCTTTTCCTGAAATTCGCAACCTCACACTGCCTATGTCGGGCAGGTATGCGAACTTTAAGTGCGAAGGCAATTGGTCTTCCCAGGTGGCAAGTTTATTGGCTACCGCGCTTTCCCCCATTCCGCGGGTGAGGATGGTTTTGTGATAAATGAACGGACGGTGGTATTTTTCGCGAAGCCGGGGAATTACCTCTCCCTCCATGAGCTCCTTCATTTCATATGGTACACCGGGCATGGAAATATAGACCTTGCCATCCTTTTCCATCCACATTCCCGGCGCGGTACCAAATTCGTTGTGCAGTACCTCGGCTTTTGAAGGCAGCATCGCCTGTTCGCGATTGAGGTCTGAAATAGGGGTGACCTTGTATTTTTTGAAAAGCTCTTCTATGTGATCGAGTACAGGCTGATTTAATTGCAGTTGATCCTCAAAGTACTCGCAAAAAGTGTATTTGGTAACGTCATCTTTGGTTGGTCCCAGTCCCCCGGTCATTAAGATAATATCGGCACGGCCCGCCGCTTCTTCAAGCGCATTAATAATATGCTGCTTATCATCCTGTACAGAAGTGATCTGGAAAACAGAGATACCGATCATGTTGAGTTCTTTGGCAATGAAAGCCGAATTGGAATCGACGATCTGCCCAATAAGGATCTCATCTCCAATAGTGATAATCTCTGCGGTCATTACAGCTGAAAATCTTCTTTTAGCTCCTGTTCGGCTGATTTCACCTTCATGGTGATCTTTTGCGCTGCCTCGTCAACCGCTTTCCTGTCTTTCCCGGCTTTTGACCATTCTTCAATGACCCTGATCTGTGGCATTAACTCCAGGCCAAACATTTGAAGGTTGGGTTTCATCTTGTGTGCGTACTGGTATGCCTGCCCGGGATTATCCTCGGCTATGGCCTGATTCATGGCTTCCAGATCTGGTGGGATTTCTTCGATAAATGTCTGTACTACGACTTTCACGAAGTCCTGGTCGCCACCGGCCATTTCTTCCACACTGTCTAAATTGTAACTGCTCATTATTTTACCTGTATTGAAAAAATTTGCTCGTCCTCTATGAAACCCGTGAGCTCATCACCTATCGCCACCGGGCCTACCCCCGCGGGTGTTCCTGTAAATATAACATCACCGATCTTCAGCGTGAAATATTGTGAAATATATTCAATTAATTCGTCAATCTTCCAAAGCATATGTGAAGAATTTCCAGATTGCACCACATTTTCGTTCTTTTCAAGCCTAAAAGAAATATCGTTCACCTCCTGAAACTGCTCTTTTTTCAGCCATTTTTGACCAATCACCGCGGCCCCATCAAAGGCTTTGGACTTTTCCCATGGCAATCCTTTTTCCTTTAATTGCTTCTGAAGGTCTCGTGCGGTAAAATCGATCCCCAGTCCTACCTCCTCATAATATTTATGAGCGAATTTCTTCTGAATATGTTTTCCCACCCGGTTGATCCTCACCAGCAGCTCCACTTCATAATGTACGTCTTCTGAAAAAGACGGAATAAAAAAAGGCTGTTTCTTTAAGAGAATTGCCGTATCGGGTTTTAAAAAAAGTACCGGATCTCGAGGTTTTTCGTTCTCAAGTTCGGCAATGTGTTCGGTATAATTGCGGCCTACACAAATGATCTTCATAATTATTGCTGCAAAAGGATCGCTTATTTAATTTTAGTATTCAATTTTCGTAGTTTAATTGCGGTAAGCACCTTTTTGGTATACAGGGGAAAATCTGAATTTTGTATCCATCCATAATAACCTGGCTCCTGGTCAAATATATCCTCCACGCACTTGCCTTTATGCTTCCCGAATGAAAAGACTTCCTGCCCCTTTTTGTTAAAAGCAATGAAACCGGCAAAGTCTGCACAGTTCTTTCTCGCACTGAACTGAGAAAGCCACTTCACGTCATTTTCCAGGTCCTCCTCATAGCGGTCAAGCTGGGATTTTAGCACTTCATATGTGGCTTCAGTATCGGCTGCGGCGCTATGTGCGCCTTCGAGATCTTTTCCGCAATAGAATTTATAGGCGGCAGAAAGGGTGCGCTGCTCCATCTTATGAAAAATGGTCTGCACATCAACGGCCAGCATGTTCTTCATATCAAAATCCACTCCCGCCCTAAGCATTTCTTCTGCCAACAGTGGAATATCATAGCGATTGGAATTGTATCCGGCAAGATCACAGCCCTTGATCATATCATACACTAACCCGGCAAGCTCTTTAAAAGTTGGTTCATTGGCCACTTTCTCATCTGTAATGCCGTGAACAGCCACCACTTCTTTGGGGATTGACCTTTCGGGATTCACCAGCCAGGTCTTGCTCTCCTTATTTCCGTTAGGAAAGATCTTCAGTATAGAGATCTCCACGATACGATCTGTCGCCACATTGGTACCCGTTGCTTCCAGATCAAAAAAGCAAATAGGTTTGGTAAGTTTCAATTCCATTTTTAAAATTCCGGTTTTGGTAAAGATACTATTTTTTAAAGGGCCTGAAATTTATGAAGGCTCGATAAAAAATAAAGCCATAACCTCGTTTTTCAACAGGTCATGGCCTTACACAACTTATATTGAAGAGATCTACAGATCCCTGTTCTTGTCAAATTTCTCCAGGTATTGAGCTACCCGTTGTACGAACTGCCCTCCAAGCGCGCCGTTCACCACCCTGTGGTCGTAACTGTGCGAGAGGAACATTTTGTACCTGATCCCAATGAAGTCTCCCTCTGGAGTCTCGATGACTGCAGGCACTTTTCGAATCGCCCCTAAAGCGAGGATTCCCACTTGCGGCTGATTAATAATAGGAGTTCCCATGATGCTTCCAAAGGTTCCCACGTTGGTTACGGTATAGGTTCCTCCCTGAATATCATCTGGCTTTAATTTGTTGAGCCTTGCCCGGTTAGCCAGGTCATTCACAGCTTTGGCCATACCAACCAGGTTAAGCTGGTCTGCATTTTTAATGACAGGAACAATCAGGTTTCCGTCAGGTAAAGCAGCTGCCATTCCCAGGTTGATGTTCTTTCTCTTGATGATCTTATCGCCGTCTACAGAAATGTTGATCAACGGAAAGTCTTTAATGGCCTTGGCTACAGCCTCCATGAAGATTGGGGTAAAAGTGAGTTTTTCACCCTCCCGCTTTTCAAAGGCATCTTTATTCTTCTTACGCCAGTTCCAGATATTGGTTACATCTACCTCGATGAAAGATTGCACGTGAGCAGAGGTCTGAACGCTTTCTACCATGTGGTGGGCGATCATTTTCCCCATACGGGACATTTCAATGATCTCATCTTCCCCGTTCACGCTCACCGGAGTCTTGGCCGGTTGTGGCGCAGCCTTAGGTGCAGCTTTCTCCTGCGGCGCCGCCGCCTGGGCCGGCTGGGAAGAACGATTTTCTACATAGTCTAAAATATCATTTTTGGTGACCCTACCGTCTTTTCCGGTACCCTTCACCTGTTCAAGCTCCTCGAAAGAAATTCCTTCTTCTTTGGCGATATTCTTCACCAAAGGAGAGTAAAAGCGATCGCTTTCTGAAAAGTCTGCCGTGCTAATTTCCTTGGCATCCTCCACTCTTTTTTCGGATTCGGCAACTGCTTCCTCAATTTCTTTTGATGGTACTTCCTGATCTGCCACCGGGGTTGGAGCCGCCTCATCACCTTCGGTCTCTATAATAGCGATGGTTTGCCCCACCTGCACTACATCATCTTCATTAAATAGTTTTTCCACCAGCACCCCGTCTACTTCACTCGGCACCTCACTGTCAACCTTATCGGTGGCAATTTCCAGAACCGCCTCATCGGCTTCAATGGTTTCTCCTACTTCTTTTAACCAATTTGTTATCGTTGCCTCGGCAACGCTTTCCCCCATTTTGGGTAATTTAAGTTCAAATTTTGCCATATTCTTATCTCGAAGATGTATTAAATTAAATTGACTGCGAATTTACTAAAAAAATAGCTTTTTTAATAATAATTATTCAGCAGCTAAAAAATTTGGGTTGCTTCTCCTTCGCTGCTTGCCCGAGTAAAATTACAATTTTCACTGCTTTCTCCGGAAAGTATTGCCTCCGATTTTTAAAAAAGCCTTTCCCCGCCTAAAAGATTAAGGTAAAAATTCTTTAGCTCTTCAGGGAATTTTCAAATGGGATTCTGTTGGTGATACTGCGACCCAGTGTAACCTCATCTGCATATTCCAACTCGTCCCCTACCGATATCCCCCGGGCAATCGTACTGGTTTTAATATCCAGTCCCGTTAGCTGTTTGAAAATGTAAAAATTGGTAGTATCCCCTTCCAGGGTGCTGCTTAGCGCAAAAATGATCTCCTCAATAGCACCACTTTTCGCCTTTTCAACAAGGCTCTTAATGGTAAGCTGGGAAGGACCTATACCCTCCATAGGATTAATCTTTCCGCCTAAAACATGGTACAGCCCCCGGTACTGGCTGGTATTTTCAATGGCCATCACATCGCGAATATCCTCTACCACACAAACCACATCGCTTTGCCGGCTCTTATTGGCACAGATCTCGCAAAGCTCGGTATCGCTGATGTTATGGCAATTCCTGCAGAATTTCACTTCAGTTTTCAAATCCACCAAAGCCTTGCTCAAAGCCACCGTCTGGGATTCGGGTTGCTTGAGTAAATGCAACACCAGGCGCAGTGCTGTGCGGCGGCCAATCCCGGGTAACTGGGACATTTCATTTACCGCTTCCTCCAATAATTTCGATGAAAATTCCATGTCTCAAAATTACAGCTTTTTCACACAAGCACCACAAAATTTACCCTTCATCTCTTTGCTGCTCATTTCAGCTTAATTTGTATTTTGCCCCGGAAAATTTGAAACTATGCAGCCCCTCCAGATCTTATTGTTAGTAGGCGCCTATTTTGGAGTGCTCCTTCTTATCTCTTATTTCACCAGCCGAAACTCCAGTAATGAGACCTTTTTTAAAGCCAATAAGGAGTCCCCCTGGTACATAGTGGCATTTGGAATGGTGGGCGCATCCCTATCAGGAGTGACCTTCATTTCTGTTCCCGGGTGGGTGCGGGATTCCCAGTTCAGTTACATGCAGGTGGTGATAGGATACCTGGCAGGGTACTTTGTGATTACCTACATCCTGCTCCCCATCTACTACAGCCTTAACGTGACTTCCATTTATGAGTACCTGAAGCAGCGCTTTGGATTAGTGAGTTACCGTACGGGGGCCTTCTTTTTCTTTGTTTCAAGAGTACTAGGTGCTTCTTTCAGGTTGTTCCTGGTAGCTACCGTGTTACAATATTTTGTTTTTGAAGCCTGGAATGTTCCCTTTGTGGTGACCGTGACAATCTCCATTCTGCTGATATGGCTCTATACCAACCGGGCCGGGATCAAGACCATAGTCTGGACAGATACCCTGCAAACCCTGTTCATGCTCGGCTCTGTCGCTGTCGCTGTTTATTTCATTGCTGCAGAATTGAACTGGACCTTTGCCGATTTCTTTACGGCACAGGAACTGGAACCTTACACCAAAACATTCTTTACTGACAGTATCCTCAACAAAGATCACTTTGTAAAAGCTTTTTTTGGAGGTATGTTCATCACAATTTGTATGACAGGCCTCGACCAGGACATGATGCAAAAGAACCTCACCTGTAAGAATCTGAAGGATGCCCAAAAGAACGTGCTCTCCTACAGTTTTGTCTTTGTACCGGTAAACTTGCTGTTTCTTTTCCTGGGAGCCCTTCTATTTGTATATGCCGAACAAAGCGGGATATCTGTTCCCGTATTGGACGGTAAAGAAAAAACCGATTTACTCTTTCCTGAGATCGCACTTAACGGCAACATGGGAATAGGCCTGGGAATAATATTTATCCTGGGGCTTATCGCGGCTGCCTATTCCAGCGCAGACAGTGCTCTCACTTCTCTTACTACCAGCTTTTGTGTGGATTTTCTCGATATCGAAAAAAGGGAGCTTTCGCACCAAAAAGGAATCAGGCAACGGGTTCACATTGGGATAAGTGTTTTATTGATAGCCGTGATCATCGCATTCAAATACCTGCTGGACAGTAGCGTGATAGACCTGTTGTTAAAGGCCGCGACCTATACCTACGGACCTTTACTGGGACTCTTCAGCTTCGGGATCTTCACAAAAATGAAGATCAGGGATAAATGGGTGTGGCTGGTAGCTTTGATATCTGTAGGGGCCACATATATAATTGGAAACATACCTCCAGAATATTTAGGAGGGTATGTATTCAATTATGAGCTGCTCATCCTCAATGGCGCCATTACCTTCCTGGGATTAGTACTGCTTCGTCGCCAGTAAGATAAGAGTACAGGCGACTTCAGTTTCAATATTTTCCTCTTCCAGAAAGCGATAAAATTCGGGGTTTTCTGTACCGGGATTGAAAATGATTCTTTTGGGCTTAAGAGAAATAATGTAGTCATAATACTGGGGTTGTCTTGCCGGGCCCAGGTATAGTGTAACGGTATGAATGTCTTTAAATGGCACCTTCTCTGTCTCAATCTGTACCCCGGCAACTTCGCCGCCCTTTAGCCCTAAAGCTACAGTGGGCACATTGTGAGATCGCAACCTGTTGATCGCAATGTTAGCATACCTGTTTCTATTGGTCGAGGCGCCTAATACAAGCGTTTTCTTATCCATTTTATACAGTTTTTTTGAAAAAGTGTAACAAAGGTAAAACTTACCCGTCTCTTAAGATAAGAAATATTTCCCGCATTGGGGACTCTTAAAGTACATGATGGTTAGTGTTAAAAGAGCTCTGGTGCTAAACCCATACAAAAGTTTGTATGGGTTTTTCTTTTTTTTTCAATTAAACTGTAACAAATCAGAAATTCGACAGTCTTATGTAATACAAGGTACTTTTGGTGCCATAATATAAAAACAGAAGATTCTGATATTTTGTAACGCAGCAGAATATTGGTCGTCTTTAGGATAGAACGCAATCTTGGGGAACTCAGGTTTTCAGAAGTATGTTTTACAAAGTATTATGCAATACATTAATCATCATAAAATCAATCAAAAAATGAAGAGTTTAGTTTTATTTTTCGCCTTAGTGTCGACCACCGTGTTCGGCAACAATCCAGATCCCGCTATTCTGGGAATCGTAACCGGTACTGTCATGGACCAGCAATTCCAGGAGCCAATTCCCTATGCCTCGGTAAGTGTCACGAATGCTGAAGGAGAGCTTGTCACCGGAACAGTAAGTGCCGAAGACGGTACTTTTAGCCTTGAAAAGCTCAATGAGGGCAAGTATATATTCCAGATACAATTTATGGGATATAAGCCCTATACCCAGGAGGTGATCATTTCTGACCGAAAAAAAGATTTTCACCTGGGAAAAATATTCCTGGAAGCCGATGTGGCTATGCTGGATGATGTAGAGGTGGTGGCAGAGCGCTCCACCATCGAACAACGCATTGATCGCAAAGTAGTCAATGTAGGTAAAGATCTTACCACAATGGGAACCACCGCCAGTGACATCATGAACAATATTCCCTCGGTAAGCGTGGACCAGGACGGGAATTTATCATTACGGGGAAACCAAAATGTAAGGGTTCTGCTTGACGGAAAACCAACCAACATTGATGCTGCTACCCTGCTTAAACAGATTCCCTCTACTTCGATCAAACAAATAGAGTTGATCACTAATCCTTCGGCTAAGTATGACCCAGAAGGAATGAGCGGGATCATCAATATCATTCTTCACAAAAACACCAACCTCGGCTTCAACGGCGATCTTAGTGGCGGAGTAACCTTTGGACAAGAAGTAAGTGCCAATTCAAACCTGAACCTAAACTACAGGGAAGGAAAATTCAATTTTTACACGAACCTGGGTGCGAACAGGCGAAGAAATGAATTCAGCGGCCAGATCATCAATCTTATAGATAATTCAGGAGAGTTTATTGAACTTTTGGGAGGTAATGACAGTTACCTGGTAAAAGCAGGGCTGGATTTTTATATGGATGACCGCAATACCTTTTCAATATATACACGACAGAACAAGTTTTATGAAATGGGCGATGGAACCTTAAATATTCGTTACCCACAGCAACCTGCCCGCAACTTCACCCAGTTTATGGATACTGAAGAAGAAAACCTATCGTCTACCTATAATGCCGTCTACAGACACACATTTCCAAAAGAAGGACATAGCCTGGAGATCGAGGTGGATCACAATCGATACAGCAACGATGAAATATCCGAATTCACCTATACCGGGGCCACAACCCGGACACCTTATACAGATGATGTAGATAAGACCCGCCACCAGACCGTTGCTAACGTGGACTATGTCCTTCCAATTTCAGAAAGGTCAAAACTGGAATTGGGTGGGGAGACTCGTCTTCTTCGTTCTGAAAACAGCTTCATTTCAGGAAATGAGGATCTGGCAGATGTATTTTTTGATTTTGACAGGGATATTCACTCCTTTTATTCCACATATGGACAAAATTTTGACAAATGGTCATACCAGGTAGGAGCACGCCTAGAAAATTACCAGGTAGAGGCCATACAGGGAGGAGCTTTAATTTATGAAGATGATTACATCACCTTGTATCCTTCTGCCTTTGTCAGCTATACCCCGGGAGAAAAGAACAGTTTCCAGATGAGTTACAGCCGCAGAGTAGATCGTCCTTCCTTCAACCAGGTGAACCCTGTGAGACAAATCTCTACTCCGCGATTATCTGTTGTGGGAAATCCTGAACTTGAACCGCAGTTCACCAATTCGGTAGAACTGAACTACACCCGAAAATTGGGAAAAAATTCCCTTACCGCAGGTGTCTTTCACAGGATGATCAACGACAACATTACACAGGTGATGGAGCAGGATCCTCAAAACGAGGAACGAATCATATTAAGCTTTGACAACGCCGGCTCCAGCACCTCTTCAGGAGTGGAACTTTCGGCCAACCTAAAGCCTGCAAAATTCTGGGACATGAGCGTCAATTTCAATCTCTATAGTCAGGATCTTGAAGGGTATATTGGAACAACTTATGTTGAGGAAGACAACACCCAGTATCGCGTACAAACCAACCAATCCTTTAAACTCACCAAGCAGTTCAGGTTTCAATTATTCGGAATGTACGTAGGGCCGCAAAAGACCCTGCAGTTTAACATTGAGGAGTTTTACTTTTTAAATGCGGGGTTCCGATATTCTTTCCTTAAAGATAAGGCTTCCCTGAGCGTTAACTTTAATGACATTTTCAACACCAACGAACAAAATATCACTACAGACCGTCCTATCCCGCAGTCAGCATATTTTAAGCCTGACACGCAGCAGGTCAATATAGGATTCTCCTACCGCTTTGGTGGTGGAAAGAACCGTGCCCTTGAAAGAAAACAAAGGGATGATAACACTGCCAAAGGTGGCGGAATGTTCTAAGTTTTTAATTTAATTAGCCGAAAAAACCGCAATGGAGAAGTTGCGGTTTTTTTATTATTATCCTTTGCGAACTGGATTAATTCAGCCCCGGATTAAAATCTGGGGCTAATTTATTTACCATTTCATAATGGCACTGGCCCAGGTAAAGCCGCTTCCAAAAGCTGCAAGCACGACAGTGTCTCCTTCGTTAACTTTCCCCTGCTCCCATGCTTCTGTCAAAGCAATAGGAATAGAGGCAGCAGTAGTATTCCCATATTTCTGAATATTGTTGAATACCTGCTCATCACTCAGCTTAAATTTCTGCTGAATGAACTGAGAAATCCTCAAATTTGCCTGGTGCGGGATCAGCATATCGATATCTTTTACTTCCAGCCCGTTGGCCTCAAGACCTTCTTTGATCACTTCTGAAAAACGCACCACAGCATTTTTAAATACGAACTGTCCGTTCATATAAGGATAGTACGGGATATCATCTCCCTGCGGATTTTCGGCAATGATCTCTGGCACCCAGTGGAGGGTACTTGGCCCCTTAAGAGAAAGTTCAAGCGCATGCTTACCTTCGGAATGCAAATGGGTGGAAAGAATTCCCTGCCCGTTATGGTCACTGCGGGTAACCACGGCGGCTCCTGCCCCGTCACCGAAGATCACAGAAACTCCCCTTCCGCGGGTAGAAAAATCGAGTCCTCCACTGTGGTTCTCACTACCAATAACAAGAACATTGGTATACATGCCGGTTTTAATGTATTGATCTGCTACAGATAAGGCATAAATGAATCCGCTGCACTGGTTTCTCACATCAAGGGCCGGACAGGTATGAATGTCTAACATTTCCTGTACCTGCACTCCACCCCCGGGAAAATAATAATCTGGGCTAAGGGTGGCAAAGACAATTAGGTCAATATCGTCCTTAGAAACATTTGCCCGTTCAAGAGCGATCTTCGCTGCCTTGACCCCCATTGTGGCTGTAGTGTTGCCGTCGCCCTTTTTTATATGTCTGCGTTCTTTTATTCCTGTTCTTTCCTGGATCCACTCGTCATTAGTGTCCATTAATTTTGCCAGGTCATCGTTAGTTACCACATTTTCGGGTACATAACTTCCCAGGCCTGCTATTTTTGACTGATACATGTTCTATTATTTAGGATCTAATAAAATTTTTCTCTTAATTTAGGCAATTCATAAAAAATGCCGGCGCAATATAAGAAACATTAACTTTTTATGATTCACGGCCAGTTTTATTAATCACCATAATACCCAAAAACATGAAACAGATTTTTGTTTATTTCCTGGGGCTTATCCTGCCCATGAGCGTGTGGGCTCAGGAAAACCTCACCTATCAAAAGCCACCACAGGAAATCCTGGAACTGGTGGACGTGCCTCTTGCACCTTCCACTCTTATTGACAGCGATGCAAAACGCATTATTTTTCTATACCGCGACCAGTATAAATCTATAGCTGAATTAAGTGAAGAGGAGTTGCGCCTAGGAGGATTACGAATCAATCCCGTCACGAATATAAGCAGCCGTGCCAGGTATTATAATAATATTCAGGTGAAGGATATGAAGGCCGACCAACCCACCCAGGTGAAAGGTTTACCCGAAGAACCACGCCTTACCAACTTCAGCTGGTCACCAGATGAGTCGAAAATGGCTTTTACGCATACCACTTCAAAAGGAGTTGAACTCTGGGTCGCAGACCTAAAAACCGCAACGGCTAAAAAATTGACCGGCCCTACCCTTAACGCCAACATGAGAGATGTCCTTAACTGGTATAGAGACAATTCGGCTATCCTGGTTAAGATGCTTCCGCAGGATAGAAAAGAGCTTATCAATCCTGAGACCGCTGTTCCTACAGGGCCTACAGTTTCTGTAAGTGATGGAAAAGAAGCTCAGAACAGGACTTACCAGGACCTTTTGAAAAACCCGAATGACGAATTTAATTTTGAGCAACTGGCCCGTGCAGAACTGGTCAAAGTGGATCTAAACGGGAAAACTTCTAAATGGCTGGAGCCAAAGATGTATAATGATATTTCATTTTCTCCCGATGGAAATTATGTAATGGTGAACCATATTAAGAAACCATTTTCTTACCTGGTGCCTTACTACCGCTTTCCTTCAGAAACAACCATTTACACAAAGGATGGAAAACTTGTAAATCAAGTAAACAACGTACCACTTATTGAAGACCTTCCTAAAGGCTTCATGGCCGAAAGAGAAGGAAGAAGAAATCTTAGTTGGAGAAACGATGCTCCTGCCACTCTGGTCTACGCTGAAGTGCTTGATGGAGGAGATCCTGAAAATGAAGTAGAATTCAGAGATGAGATCTTTCTTTTGGATGCGCCTTTTAAAGGAGAAGGCAAGTCAATTTTAAAGACCAAAGACCGTTTTGGCGGGATCATGTGGGGAGATAGGAATACAGCTATAGCCGTAGACTACTGGTGGAATAACCGTAACACTCGCACCTATGTTTTTGATCCGTCGAATCCCGAACAGGAGCCAAAAGTACTGTTTGACCGCAATTACCAGGACCGGTACAGCGACCCCGGAAGTTTTGTAATGGTTAAGAATAAATATGGACAACAGATCTTGAAAACAGTAAATAACCACACCTTTCTTTTAGGTGACGGGTATACTCCCGAAGGACAATTTCCTTTTGTAGATCGCCTAAACCTGGAAAACGGGGAAACTGACAGGTTGTACCAGTCCAAATACAACGACAGGAAAGAGACTTTAGTAGAAGCTATTGACATGGAAGAAGGGAAGATCCTGGTGAGAATTGAAGCCTCTGCAGAGTATCCAAACTACTTCATTAGAGATATTGACAATGAAGAGGATCTAACCCGGGTGACCAATTTCGAGAATCCTTTTAAGAGTCTTGAAAATGTCAGTAAGGAGGTGATCACCTATAAGAGAGATGACGGTCTTGAGTTGAACGGAACTCTTTACCTTCCGGAAGGGTACGACAAAGAAAACCCGGAGAAACTCCCTATGATCGTGTGGGCTTACCCAAGAGAGTTCAAGGACAAGAACTCTGCTTCCCAAAATACTTCAAATGCCAATGATTTCACCTATCCATATTACGGATCCCCGATCTACTGGGTGAACCGAGGATATGTGGTTCTTGACGATGCTTCATTCCCTATTGTTGGTGAAGGTGAGGAAGAACCAAATGACAGTTTTAGAGACCAGCTGGTAGCCAATGGAAAAGCAGCTATAGATGCGGTAGACGCAATGGGTTATATTGACAGGGACCGGGTTGCTGTGGGAGGCCATAGTTATGGCGCCTTTATGACCGCAAACCTGCTTTCTCACTCCAATCTTTTTGCTGCCGGAATTGCCCGAAGTGGGGCCTACAACCGTACGCTAACACCATTTGGATTTCAAAGTGAAGAACGAAATTATTGGGAAGCTCCTGAAGTATATTATAACATGTCCCCATTTATGCATGCCGATAAAATGAAAACTCCGCTGCTATTAATTCACGGGGAAGCAGATAATAACTCGGGGACCTACCCAATGCAGAGTGAAAGGTACTTCAACGCCCTAAAAGGTTTGGGTGCAACCGCAAGACTGGTAATGCTGCCTAAGGAAAGTCACGGCTACAGCGCTAAGGAGTCTGTACTCCACGTACTTTGGGAACAGGACCGGTGGCTGGAAAAATATGTGAAAAACAAAGAAGAACAGGAAGGAAGTATCGAGCAGAAGTCGCCTTCTCTTCAGAATTAAATATCAAGTTCACTCACATAAAAGCCCGCAAAAGCGGGCTTTTATGTTTTTTCGAAGGATCTTGTTTCCTAAAAATAGGGTGCGAAGGATTCATACTCTGATTTTTCGATATATTGATTTCTGTCCCTATCCCAATGAGCGAAGACTCCGTTATTGAATTCCTTTAATTCAACAGATCCATCTCCGTTTTCGTCGTAAAAGCTAAAGAAATCCGAAAATCTTATACTTCCATGAAATTCCTCTCTGGATACTTTATGATCGCCGTTAAGGTCAAACTGGCTGCTGTTTGGCGTACCTAGAAAATCCCCGAAAATAAAAGAATACCCGGCATCCCATTCATTGGAATTCAGCATGCCATCAGCATTGGCATCTATGATGTCAAAAACAGAATCATAGAACTCTTTTTCAGTAAGGATCCCATCACCATCATGATCCCAACCAGAAAAATTTTCACTGAAGATATTCTGAAATTCTTTTTCATCAATCTTACCGTCAGCATTTGCATCAAATTCTTCATACTCCTGCGAAAAAAGAGCTGAAGTGAACATGAACAACAGTAAAAACAAATTTTTATCTAAAGCAATCATGGTTTAATTTCAAAATTTTAGATTTTATCTAATCCCGGTTTGCACCTTTGCTTTAAGTGCTGTCAAAAGGGTATAGAGTCCCATAAAGGTTCTGCTAATATATATAAAATGTTCACTTCCCCTATTGACATCCATCTTTCTAAGGCTCTCATCTTTACTGTACTTCTCGCTCAGCTTCGAGATTTCGGCAAGGAAACTATCATCAGAAAAATCAAAACTTTCAGAATTAAGTGGCCTTGTGAAAAGACTCAGCATCTGGTAATAAAGTTCTGAGAAGTATTGAACTTCCTCAGCACTATCACCTTCTTTCAGGATTTCAAGTTGGTATAACCGCAACTTAAAAACTTCAGGATCGCGGAAGTTTTTTTCACTGGTGAGCTCAAAATATGGGAGATAGAATTCCTGCGGAATTCTTTTAATACACCCAAAGTCTATCGCGATAAGTTTTAAATCCTCATCAATAAGAAAATTTCCGGGGTGAGGATCTGCATGTACGGCGTTTAACTCATGGATCTGGTACATATAAAAATCCCAAAGGGTCTGGCCAATTTTATCAGCAGCCGCCTGATCTCTATTAATCTTCGCGAATTCACTCAAATGTTGCCCCTGCATCCAGTCCATGGTAATGATCTTTTCACTGGAGAGGTCCTGGTAATATTTGGGGAACTTAATATTGGGAAGATGGGCACAAGCTTCAGATATCTCCCGGCTTTGATTTAATTCAAGTGTATAATCCGTTTCTTCCAGTAGCTTGCTTTCTACCTCCCGAAAAAATTTTTGGGCATCTTCAGCTTTAATGTTGAACATTTTTAAAGCAATTGGTTTAACCATGGCAAGATCTGAGGTTATACTCTCGGCCACTCCCGGGTACTGTATCTTTACGGCCAGGTCTTTTCCTTCTATAGTTGCTTTGTGAACCTGCCCTATACTGGCAGCATTTACCGAATCCTTCGAGAAGGTGTCAAAAATATCTTCAGGATAGTGACCGTGATACTTTTTAAAGGTCTTACGAACTAAAGGTGCAGAAAGAGGCGGCACGCTAAACTGAGCCAGACTGAATTTCTCAACATAGGCACCCGGCAGGAGATTCTTCTCCATTGACAGCATTTGGGCTACTTTCAGGGCGCTCCCTTTCAGGCTTTTGAGCCCGTTGTAAATATCATCTGCATTATTTTCATGAAGCTCGGCTTTTGAAAAATCAGGATTTACAGCTTTTTTACTATAGTATTTCAGGTAGTTCCCTCCGATCTTTAATCCTGTCTGCACCATTTTTCCGGTGCGACCGATCTTTCCAGTAGGGATCTTGTCTATTGTTTTCATAAGGTATATTTTAAAAAACCCGCAGCAGAATAGTAGGGGTATTCAAACTGCGGGTAGATACGGGGAAGGATCAGGCCATTTTCTCTTTCCAGATAAACTTGCCAAAGTCCAGCACCCGTTCTAAAGTTGTAGTATCAAAAAGCTCAAAAAGTGTATTAACAGATTTCTCTATGGCCACATCGGTCTTTTCAAACTTAAGAGAACTATCATCCATCCAAAACTTTAGCAGGAACAATAGTTGCAGCCAGGTAGCTTCAGTGAACGCAGCACCGGGTGTTTTGATGGTTCTCCCCTGCTCCTCTGCTTTGTTCTCTTTAACTATTTTGAGCGCATACTCTTTTACTCGTTTTCTAAGGCCCGACAACTGTTCCAGTTTCTTGAAGGTGCCCTTGTCTTGTTTTAAACTGAAAAGAACATAACTCCTGTTGGCCGACAATATTTCGAAAAAGGTGTAGAAGAATGTCAATAATTTCTCACGGGATGAGAATCCGGAATATTCGGGGCTCTTTTGCATCACGTCAACAGTATGCTCAAAAAAGCGCTCCCAGACTCCTTTTTGCAAGGCTTCAAAACTTCCAAAGAAATTATAGAATTCCTCCTCTTTAAAATCATGGTCTTTAGCGAATTTATAGATCGTGTTTGGAGTAGTACCATTTTCCAGCACATAATCCATATAAAGAGCGATCAACTGTTCCCTGGTAAGTTTTTTATCTTTTTGAGTCGTTTTTTTTGTGGTTGCCATTCGATTTCTGGTTTTGATTCAATTCTTTACATTCAAAAATGATGCAAATTACTCTTATCCAGCGATATACTTTTGGTTAGACGGAAAAACAGCTTCTTCATTACAACCTATGTCAGTTTGTCAGCGAGAATGCCTTGGTACCTTTTTTGCCTTTTGGAGGCTGAACAATTTTAATAGTATCTAAACATCAAAGTATATGGCAACCGGAAACATTAATGTATCTGTAGAAAACATTTTTCCATTAATAAAGAAGTTTCTCTACAGTGATCACGAGATCTTCCTAAGGGAATTGATCTCCAACGCGACAGACGCGACCTTAAAATTAAAACACCTTACCACCATCGGGGAAGCTTCTGTGGAATACGGAAATCCTGTGATCGAGGTTTCTATCGACAAGGAAAAGAAGCAACTCAGGATCTCTGACCACGGAATTGGAATGACCAAGGAAGAGGTTGAAAAATATATCAACCAGGTAGCTTTTTCGGGAGCTGAAGAATTCCTTGAAAAATATAAAGATACTGCCAAAGACAGCGGGATAATTGGTCATTTTGGACTTGGATTCTACTCTGCCTTCATGGTAGCCAATAAAGTAGAGATCATCACCAAATCGTACAAAGATGAGCCGGCGGCGCACTGGATTTGTGAAGGTACTACGGAATTCACCCTGGAAGAAGCCGACAAAAAGGAGCACGGTACTGAGATCATTCTTCACATCAACGAGGATGACAAAGAATTCCTAGAAGAGAACAGGATCGAACAATTGCTTGTGAAGTATAACAAGTTCATGCCGATCCCAATCAAATTCGGAACAAAAGAGGAAACTATTGAACTTCCCGAAGATGCACCGGAAGATGCAAAACCTGAAACCAAGACCGTTGATAACATCATCAACAACACCAATCCTGCCTGGACCAAGCAGCCAACAGATCTTGAGGACAAGGATTACAAGGAGTTCTACAGGGAACTTTACCCTATGCAGTTCGAGGAGCCATTGTTCCATATTCACCTCAACGTAGATTATCCTTTTAACCTTACCGGTATCCTGTACTTCCCTAAAATGACACAGGATATGAACATCCAGAAGGATAAGATTCAGTTATATCAGAACCAGGTCTTTGTAACCGATAATGTGGAAGGCATCGTACCGGAATTCCTTACCATGCTGCGTGGAGTGATCGATTCTCCAGATATTCCATTGAACGTATCAAGATCGTACCTGCAGGCAGACGGAGCCGTGAAAAAGATCTCCAGTTATATCTCCCGAAAAGTAGCCGATAAACTGAAGTCATTATTCAACAACAACCGTGAGGATTTCGAGAAGAAATGGAATGACATTAAGATCGTTATCGAATACGGAATGCTTACCGAGGAAAAATTCTTTGAAAAAGCCCAGGCTTTTGCCCTTTACCCAACCGTAGATGATAAATACTTCACTTTTGAAGAATTTGAAGAAAAGATCAAAGAAAACCAGACAGACAAGGATGGAAATAAGGTGATTCTTTACGCTTCCAATAAAGACCAGCAGCACAGTTATATTGAGGCGGCGAAAGATAAAGGTTACGAAGTGCTCTTGCTGGATACGCCAATCGTATCACACTTACTTCAAAAGCTGGAAACTTCCAAGGAAAAGATCTCTTTTGTACGGGTAGATTCAGATCACGTGGATAACCTCATCAAAAAGGATGAAGAAAAGATCTCCAAACTTTCAGAAGAGGAAAAAGAGAAATTGAAAGCCGATTTTGAAAAAGTAATTCCAAAAGAGAAATACACTATTCAAATGGAAGCCATGGACAGTAATGCCGCACCGTTGATCATTACACAGCCTGAATTTATGCGCAGAATGAAAGAGATGCAGCAAACCGGTGGCGGCGGAATGTTTGGAATGGGTAATATGCCAGAGATGTACAACCTGGTAGTAAATACCAACCATGAACTGATCTCCCAGATCCTGAACACGAAAACAGAGAAAAAGCAAGAACGTTTGATCAAACAGTCCCTTGATTTAGCAAGACTATCTCAAAACCTGTTGAAAGGTGAAGAACTTACCGCCTTTATCAAGCGAAGTTTTGATATGGTCAAGTAGACCTGTAGATGCATTTAAAATGAGAACCGCTTCAATCTTTAAGACTGAAGCGGTTTTTGCATTTAAAACAGTACCATTTTAACTACTGAATGATGGCGGGAGAAAGCAGGTTCTTGTAAATTGTATTAAAGAATTGATTAGCATCATATGGTTTTACAATGATATCATTCATCCCTGAAGCCAGAATCACCTCAATCATTTCATCCAATTCAACAGCCGTCAAGGCGATAATAGGAACTACAGTATTGAATTCCCGAATTCTTCTGGTGGTTTCCATACCGTCAATATTTGGCATATTCACATCCATTAAGACCAAATCAAATTCCTCTTTTTGAAGTATTTCTATGGCTTCATAACCTCCATTTACAACTTTGCATTGAAAATCTCTTTTTTCAAGAACCCGTTGAGTCACCACCTGGTTGATCCTGTTGTCATCTACTATAAGTGCGGTTCTGTTAGATTGATCGGGTATAACAGATCCCAGGTCAACGGTATTTTCTTCAGGATTCCCTTTTTTAAACCGAATTGAAAAATTAAATACTGAACCCTTTCCTTCTTCACTTTGCAATTCAATTTTGGAGTTGAAGAGTCTCAAAAGCTTTCTAACGATAGGCAGCCCCAGGCCAGTTCCCTGATAACTGAAGTTGTTAGAATTCAATTGGGAGAACTCTTCAAATATAATCTCCTGCTTATTGGCTGGTATTCCTAAACCGGTATCTCCAACCTCGAAATTCAACAGGCAATTCTCTCCTTCTTCTTTTTCCAGGCTCACCTTTATCCACACCTTCCCCCTTTCAGTAAACTTCATCGCATTGCCCACCAGGTTCATGAGGATCTGCGATAAGCGTACCGAATCGCCAACAATTACCAGGGGCACATTAGCTTGGATCTCCAGACTTACTTCATTTTTATTCTGTTTTCTGGAAAATTCGAAAGATTTTACGATGCCGTTCATCAAATCCCTGAAAACAAATGGCAGGTTTTCCAGTTGTACCAGATTTGATTCCATCTTATTCATTTGGAGAACATCATTGATAAGTGCCAGTAAATAATCTGCAGAAAACTTCAGGGAATTTAGGTCTTCAACTTGTTTTTTATTTGGATTGTCTTCCAGCAGCAGTGAAGTTAACCCCACCACCCCATATAATGGCGTTCTTAGCTCATGACTTACGGTCGAGAAAAATCGAGTTTTTAACATAGACAGTTTTTCAGCTTTTTCTTTGGCTGCCAAAAATTCGTTATTCTTTTCACGTAACTGCCTGATCAATTTTTGTCGAAGACGATTATTCCTGTACAGTAATACAAGAAACAGTAGCATGATCACAATCGAAACGATGAGTATGAAGGAGGTCTGCCGGGTTTTGGCAATGACATTATCCTTATATTCCTGTTCCCTTTTTGCAAGCTCCAGTTCTTTTTGTGATTCTGCCATTCCAAAACGGGCATAAGCAGCTTCCATCTGGTTAAGTTTCTCCTGCTCAAAGATCCTGTCCTGGTACCCCTGGTGAACAGTGTTCACCTCATACGCTTTTTTGTAATTTCCACTTTTATACAACATCCTGCCGTATTCCTTATTGGCTAAGGAGGCCGCGAGTAAAAGGGAATCCTTTACAGCTATTTGCAGCGCTGTTTCAAAATAGTTCGTGGATAAGTCGTAATCTCCAATTCCAGAATAATATTTTCCATATAAGGTCATGAGCTGAGAGTAGGTCACCCCGTCTTTTTTATCCTCCAGGAGAGCTTTGGCTTCCTGGAGATAAGGAAGGGCTTTTTCATACTGAGCGTTATCCAAATGCGTCCACCCTTTGTTCATAATGGGAGTGAGTATTCTTGAATAACTTTTGATCCTGCTCCCATAAGATATGGCCTTATCATAATATTGCAGTCCTTTTTCCACAGTCTCCTTATCCTCAGAATAAACATTTCCCAGGTTATTATAGGCTCCCATAAGTAGGGTATCATTGCCGGTTTGCTCGGCATACTCCAAAGCCTTTTCATAATTTTCCCTGGCCCTTTGAAGATCATCAAGATTTTGATAGGTTATACCCAGAATTCGATATCCCCTGTACAGGTATTTTGTATCCTGCTGTTTGGAGGCAAGATTGATCAAATTGGCAGATTGAGCTATGGTCGTCGTATAATCGTAGCGATCTAAGGCTTCATTCAAAGCCTTATCCAATTTACTCAGTGAATCACGAGAAATCTCGGTTTCCTGTGCAATTGCTGAAAAATTCAGTAAAAAACAACATAGGAAGAGAGGGAATATTTTATTCAAAGTTTCTGATTTAGGGGCAGGACAAAGAAATCAATTTTAACTAAACTTTAAGGAATGACTTCTGTTAATTTTTTCAGGAACAGAAACAAAATGAGGACTTTAAAAGAAAAAAATCCACCCTATGAAACTTGATCGCCTCTTATGCGTCAAAGAAAAATAGCCCATATATGTCCTAAACGGCCGGTACTAAAAGATTCCTGAAGATGGTACTGAAGAATTCGGGGATGTTATACGGTTTGTTTATTATGTCATTCATCCCGGCACCAAGAATCTCTTCTCTCATCTCTCCTACTTCAACAGCAGTAAGAGCGATGATTGGAACGTTGGAATTGAATTTCCTCACCTCCAGAGTAGTTTCCATTCCGTTCATTCCGGGCATATTTACATCCATTAAAACAACGTCAATCAATTCCGCTTTTAGGATCTCTATTGCTTCTTCGCCACTACCGGCTACCAAACATTCAAAATCACGTTGCTCCAGGATCCTGCGGGTAACAACCTGGTTGATGCGATTATCATCGACGATAAGAGCGCGCCTCACCTGTTGATCTTTAATATCGCCCGAAATTTTTCTGGCAGCAGGTGCAATTTTCTCTGTGTGGCCCTTTTCAAATTCGATCTCAAAAGTAAAAACAGATCCTTTACCTTCCTGACTTTTAAGATGGATCTCTGAATTAAAAAGCTGCAGCAATTTTTTTACGATAGGTAGTCCCAGCCCGGTCCCCTGGTAGTTATAGTTATTTGACTGGAGCTGTGAAAATTCTTCAAAAATTTCCTGTTGCTTGTTTTTGGGAATTCCTCTTCCGGTATCCCCTACTTCAAAACGAATGACGCAGGATTTTCCATTACAGCTTTTAAGTTGAGCTTTGATCCACACCTTCCCGTTTTCTGTAAACTTAACTGCATTTCCCACCAAATTCATCATCACTTGAGAAAGTCGCATGGAATCCCCAACAAGAGTACCCGAAATCTCTTTGTCTACTTCCAGGTCAATTGTATTCTTATTATAATTTCGTGTCGTCTTGAAGGATGTTACGATACCCTGTAGCAACTCTTCCATATTAAAACTATTGTTCTCAAGGTGAACAAGGTTAGACTCCATCTTGTTCATTTGTAGAACATCATTGATCAATGCAAGAAGATAATCGGCCGAAAACTTGAGAGATTTCAGATCTTCTTTTTGTTTTTCACTCTTACTTTCCTCTAAAAGAAGAGAGGTAAGTCCAACGACACCATATAGCGGGGTACGAATTTCGTGGCTAACGGTGGAGAAGAAACGGGTCTTCAATAAAGACAAACGTTCGGCCTCTTCTTTAGCTTCGGTGAGTTCATCATTTTTATCTCTTAACTCACCTATTAATTTTTTTCTGATTCGGTTATTCCTGAACAGGAAGATGAGAAACAGCAACAACCCGATCAATGAAAAGATCATAACCCAGGTGATTTGCCTGGTTTTGGCTATCACTTCATCCTTGTACTGTTGTTCCCTTTGAGCCGCAGCCAGATCCTTCTTATACTCTTCAGTCTCAAACCTACCGTAAACAGCTTCTCGCTGATGATTTTTTTCTTTCTGAAATAATTCCTCCCTATATTCCTGGTGTTTCTTCAGCGCAGAATAAGCTTCTTCAAACTGGCCTGTTTCCAGCAGCATCTTTGAAAATTCATCATAGGCAAAAGAAGCCTCCAGTAACAAGGTGTCTTTTTCTGCCAATTCTATTGCCTGCCTAAAATGTTCATGGGACTCTTCAAACTCCTCTTTCCCTGCGTGATACATTCCATATAAAGTAAGCAAATTACTCTGCAGCCCTTTATCCTCCTCCTCTTTACTTAAATTCCAGGCCTTTTTTAAATAAGGGGCAGCCTGTAAGTAGTCATGGTTTTCAAGATATGTCCAGGCAATATTGACAACAGGAGTAATGGTATTTTGAGAATTCCCATTCTTCGCAGCAATCTCTATCGCTCGCTCATAGGATCTTAAGCCCTTCTGTATCGTTTCTTTATTAGAGGAGAGGATGTTCCCTAAGTTATTATAAGCATACCAGAGCAGCGTATCATTCTGGCTGGCTTTGGCGTATTCCAGTGCCTTTTCATAGTTTTGTCTGGCCCTATTAGTATCTTCGAGAACTTCATAGGTAACCCCAAGAATGTTATATCCCTTATGCAGTTTTTCTACATCGTTTTTAGTAGAAGCCAGATTGATTAGTTTAAGGGCGTAACTTATCGAACTGTTATAATCATAAGTTTCATAAGCCTGCTTTGCACTTTGGGAAAGCTCCGCAATACTATCTTTATATGTCTTTTGCGTAGTTTGAGCGTACAGGGAAAGACAAAAGAAAATACCAAGAAAACTTAAAAGGTAATTTTTTCTCAAATTATATAGGTTAAGTTGCTAAAGTCGCAGGGCACTGCAAATTATTTATTTTAAACGAATTACACAACAAAAAAATCAAACGCACAAATATATGTAGTAAAATTTGCGAAAGAAGCTGAGTTTCACACTTTTTAATAAAATAAAAAACCCAGGCGTCTATGCCTGGGTTTTTTATCATTTTATGGTTCTAAAGATTAACCAAATATCTCATTCAGCACCTTGGCTAGGCGTATTCCTCCTTTTTGAAGCTGGTCATGAACAACAGGAAACCATTCGTACATATATTCATATCCCAATTTTTCCCCAATTTCAGCCGAATCATAAACTCTTTTGCTCAGTTCTTTAGATTCATACATCCAATCTATTACAGAGCCTTCTTTTATCTTTCTGACTTCTTTTTTAGAGAGCCGATCTGTATTAGCAGCCAATTCTGTAAAACTCATCTGGAAGTCGTTGATCATTTCACTGTCCCAAACCCGGTGTAGATTTGATCCCTTACCAAACCACCTAACCTGTATATCGTTACCGCCTTTATCCTCTCCCCTTCCTGCATGTAGTGGTTGGTGAAGATCTCCCATAAAGTGCACTAACATCTTAAGGTAAAAAGCTTTTTCTTCTTTAGAGGCCTGTTGGTCCTTTAATACCGCGATACAAGTCCTGATCCCCTGAAGGAGATCTCCTTTAGGATTAGCCTTTTCCTTCGTATACTCTGTTTCTCCAGGCTCCAGATTCACGTAATGCCATGGGCCATACTTTCTGTATTCAGGGTCACTTTTAATATCATCTCCATAGGTGGAGACAAAGGCAAGGCTCTGTCCGTTGAGCAATTCTTCGATCTTTTGTTGGGCTTTTTTGGTAAGGTATCCTTCAGCTACTTCTCCGGTAGCCCTGTGGCCGGTTCGCCCCCAGTCTTCTTCCGCAGCAAAAGTTATGGTAGAAAAAGCAATGGCTGCGATAAATAATAAATTTTTCATGTATCGAAATTGTTATTTTGTGCAAAGATAGAAAAACACCCGTGCATTTTTCCTTTTTCAAAGACCTTGCCGTATTACCCTTTTAGAAACTCCAGGGTCTGTAATAAGCCATTAGAAATTTGTACCTTAGGGAGGACCAATTAATTAATATCTGCCAATGAAAATATTTCAGGAAAAGCAATTTATAAATCGCTGGTGGCTGTTGATGTTGATTCTCGCCATTATTGTAATTGTGATAGGTACGGCGTATTATGCCACTATTAATGCCGATGAAAGTACAGCGTTGATTGTTTCAATAATAAGTATCGCCATCACTTTACCAATTGTGATGGGACTGCTATATTTACGACTTGAAACAAGGATCGACAACGATGGCGTAACCTCCTGGTTCAAACCTTTTGCTTTTACCAAAAAACACTTTGACTGGGAGGAGATCAAGGAGTGCTATGTAAGAAATTACACCCCCAATGAGTTTGGTGGCTGGGGTTTAAGAGGTTTGGGTCGGGAATGGAAGGCTTATTTCATTTATGGAAATAAGGGTATTCAACTGGTCACAAATAAAGATAAACGTTTTTTTATAGGAACGCAGCGACCGGCAGCCGCAAAAGATATTATTAAAAGATACTTTCATCACACATCTAAACAAACAAATGAAAATTAAATTTTTAGCCCTGTTCATTATCTTCATCAGTACACAAATAATAGCGCAGCAGGCGGCTGTGAATTCTGAAGAGCTCAACATAAATCAATTTATTAAAGGCACTCTCACGACCCCTGTTTCTAAAGAAAACCCGAACCTGGTTATTTTGGTGCAGGGATCAGGGCCTGTAGACCGAAATGGCAACCAGTCATTTATGAAAAATGATTCCTTTAAAAAACTTGCAGCAGAACTTTCATCCAGGGAAATTGCCACCTATCGTTTTGATAAGCGTATCCTTCAAATGGGCAGACTCGGAATAAAAGAGGAAGAAATCAGGTTTGATGATTTCGTGACCGATGTGGTCTCAGCCATTGAGCACTTCAACGAAAATGGAACTTATAAAAACGTGGTAGTAGTAGGTCACAGCCAAGGTTCTTTAGTGGGCATGGTCGCAGCAAAAGACAGGGCAGATGCCTTTATCTCAATTGCAGGTGCAGCTCATTCTATTGATTCTGTCATTGTTGAGCAGATTGCAGGCCAAATGCCGGGGTTAAAAGAGAATGCACAGGAAAGTTTTCGTGACCTGCGAGAAACCGGAAGCAGTAAAAATTACAATCCCATGCTGGAAATGATCTTTAGGCCTTCAGTACAACCATTCATTTTATCATGGATGAAGTATGACCCGCGGGAGGAAATTGCCAAACTGGATATTCCGGTACTGTTGATCAACGGCAGCAATGACTTACAGGTGAAAGAGGAACAGGCTAAAAAATTAAAAGAGGCGAAGCCCGAAGCCGAACTGGTGATACTGGATAAAATGAATCACGTATTTCGGAAAATAGAGGGAGATGACCTGGAAAATTCAAAATCCTATAATGAACCGGCCCTGCCGTTGCATCCGCAACTAGCCCTTGAAATTGCTGAATTCATCAATTCCCTATAATGATCTATAAATTGATCTTTACCGATATTGACGGTACCCTGCTGAATAAGGATCGACAATTATCTGAACTCACCAAAGAGGTTTTTCAGCAACTTCAAAAATCAGTTCCCGTTGTTTTGATCTCCTCAAGAATGCCACAGGCAATGCGGCACCTGCAGCATGACCTGCACATTGCCCACCAGCCGCTTATTTGCTACAATGGAGGCCTGGTATTGATCGATAATAAAATGGTGAGCTCTACAGAGATCCCCCTGTCAATAATCCAAAGCCTGCATGAATTTAACAGGGAAATTAATTGCCATTTAAGCCTTTACAACGGGGTAGACTGGTATGTCCCTGCCATGGACCAGTGGGCGAAAAGAGAGGAAAACAACACGCAGGTAACTCCGGAAGTTTTATCGAATTCCATGGTTATTAAAAAATGGGAAAAGGAAGACAAAGGAGCCCATAAGATCATGTGCATGGGCGAAGAAGAACATATTGACCAGATCACAGACTACTTATCAAAAAATTTTCAGAAGGAGTTACACCTCTACAGGTCTAAACCCACCTACCTGGAGATAGCCAACCGGAAGGTTTCTAAATTGACGGCTATAAAGATCCTGCTCAAGGATCATTTTAAAAGTTCTTTGAAGGAATGTATTGCTTTTGGTGATAACTATAATGATTATGAAATGCTCCAGGCTGTTGGCATGGGCATAGCTGTAGGTAACGCAAAACCTGAAATTCTCGAGATCGCAAACCAGATCACCCATCATGGCAAAGAGGATGGTGTAGCCAGAAGCCTGCGAAAACTTTTCGACCTCTCATAAGTTATTTAAAACTTTAAAATTTTCTTAAAAAATTGTACTTTGCCGTTCTCATAATTTAAGCTATGGACACCCCCCCTATTTTTACAAATGATGCCATTGTATTAGGACTTTTAATGCTGGCACTTGGTTTTGTTTTTCTTACCTCTTCTCAAAAAAAAGGATTTTGGTATAAGTTCTATAAAATAGTACCGGCACTTTTGATGTGTTACCTCATCCCGGCCATACTAAACTCATTGAATATAATCTCTGATGAGACTTCCCAATTGTACTTTATAGCCAGCAGGTATCTGCTGCCCGCTTCGCTGGTTTTAATGACCTTGAGTATTGACCTGAAAGCTATTTTCAACCTGGGACCAAAAGCACTCATCATGTTCTTCACAGGAACCATAGGAATTATAATAGGTGGCCCTATTGCCATACTTTTAATCTCCATATTTTCTCCCGAAACCGTAGGCGGGGTTGGCCCTGATGCTGTCTGGAGGGGACTGGCAACCCTGGCAGGGAGCTGGATAGGTGGTGGTGCCAACCAGGCTGCCATGTTGGAGATCTTTGAATACAACCCTGACCTTTACGGCGGAATGGTCCTCGTGGATATTGTGGTCGCGAACCTATGGATGGCGATCATCCTTATGGGAATCGGTAAGTCAGAAAGAATAGACAAGTGGCTTCAGGCAGATAATTCGGCTATTACCACTTTAAAGCACAAGGTAATTGCGTATGCCGAAAGTGTCACCCGTAATCCTTCGCTGACAGATCTTATGATCATGCTGGCTATTGCTTTTGGGGCAGTTGGTCTCGCACACTGGGGAGCAGAAAGTATTTCGGGATTCCTAACATCCAATTTTGATGTTTTTAATGACAATAAATCTGCCCTTTCTTCCTTTGCTTCCTCCTTCTTCTGGATGATCACGATAGCCACTGCTGTGGGGATCATATTATCTTTTACCAGAGCCAAAGAATATGAAGGTGCGGGAGCCAGTAAAATTGGAAGTGTTTTCATTTATTTCCTGGTAGCTACCATTGGTATGAAGATGGACCTGACAATGGTGTTAGACAATCCTGGACTCATCGCTATAGGACTGGTTTGGATGAGTATACATGCCGGCCTGCTAATTCTGGTTGCCAAACTCATTAAAGCTCCTTATTTCTTCCTGGCAGTAGGTAGCCAGGCGAATGTAGGAGGTGCCGCCTCTGCCCCGGTAGTGGCCGCAGCTTTCCATCCATCTCTTGCTACGGTAGGAGTATTATTAGCTGTTTTTGGATACGTAGTTGGAACCTATGGGGCCATTTTGAGCACTATTCTCATGCAAATGGCTTCGGCCGGATAAAGAGAACTAATAATTTTATATTTTTGCGCGCATTTTATCAAAACCTATTCATGAAAAGATTCGGATTATTATTACTGACCCTTTGCTGCCTGGCAGCCTGTTCAACTGAAGAAAAAAACCTTAAGGTTAACACCAGAGTCCAGGGGCTGAAAAAGGGCACCTTATATCTCCAAAAAATTGAGGATACCTCTCTCGTTACTTTGGATTCGGTTGTGGTAAAGGGACAGAAAGATATCATTTTAGAGGCTTTTATTGATGGACCCCAGGTGCTGTACCTCTATCTTAATAAAATTGATAACAGCAAGTATGATGACAGATTAATGTTCTTTGCCGAACCCGGAGAGATGGCTGTGAATACTACCCTTAAAAACTTTGAAACCGACGCCGTTGTGGAAGGTTCCAAAAATCAGCAAAAGTTATCTGAATATCGGAGTATGATCCAGAAGTTCAACAGCAAAAACCTGGATCTTATTCAAGCCAATCTTTCGGCTCAACAAAATAAGGACCAGAAGGCTATCGATTCAACAGAAAAAGCACATGACAATTTGCTGAAAAGAAGGTATTTGTACACTGTAAATTTTGCTATTAACAATAAGGATATGGAAGTAGCCCCTTTCCTGGCTATCTCTGAGATCTTTGACGCTAATATCAAATATCTTGACACCATCTATAATTCCTTGACACCCAAGATAAAAGAGTCAACTTATGGTCAAAGCCTGAACGATTTTCTTCAAGAACGAAGAAGTACAGAAAATACGACTGCACAAAATACTTCGGAAGCTGAAACGGAATAACCTAAGAGCAGAACTACAGACCCAGATCCCGCTATTTTTAGCGGGATTTTTTTTGTGATTTTAAAAATTCGGGAACCTCATGCGGAAAATAATTCACTTTTACCCCGGTTTATTGAGAAAGGTACTGCTGTATTCCTGCCTTCAAAAAAGCAGAACTTGTCATTACTTTTAAAGATGTATGGCAAATTCTCATGCCTCCATAAAAAAAGCTCCTTCATTTCTGAAGAAGCCTTTGAGCCGATGGAAGGACTCCCCTCGACTACACTCGGGATAAACTTCTCGTCGTCCCTCACTAAAAAACATAAAAAAAACCTCTCCAAATATGGAGAGGTTTTTTTTTAAGAGCCGATGGAGGGACTCGAACCCACGACCTGCTGATTACAAATCAGCTGCTC
>CAZVKA010000018.1:0-29101 GCA_964627595.1 uncultured Flavobacteriaceae bacterium
TTAATTAAATGACCCCAATAAAAAGACTCTTTGATTTCCCGTACTTTCAGCTGGAGAATGCCCCTTTGGAAAAATCTTTGGTGACAAAACGAAATGGTAAATGGGAAGCCCTTTCCACTCAGCAATATATTGACAAAGCCAATGCCGTAAGCCGTGGATTACTTCGGTTGGGAATTCAGCCAAACGACAAGATCGCGGTGATTTCCACTAACAACAGGACCGAATGGAATGTATTGGATATTGGTATATTGCAGGTTGGAGCACAAAATGTTCCTATTTACCCTACTGTTTCTGAAGAAGATTACGAATACGTAATCAACCATAGTGAATCCATTTATTGCTTTGTTTCTGACAAAGAGATCCTGGATAAGCTAAACCTGGTGATAAATAACACCTCATTAAAAGGAGTGTATTCATTTGATGAGATTCCAGGTTGCGAGAATTGGGATGAGATCCTTAAAATGGGAGAAGACACTTCCAACCAGAACGAGGTAGAAGAGCGTAAAGAAGCTGTACAGGAAGATGACCTTGCAACGCTTATTTACACGTCGGGTACTACGGGTAGACCTAAGGGTGTCATGTTGACCCACAAGAATATAGTGAGCGATGTACTACTAAGCTCAGAAAGAGTTCCCTTCGACTTTGGAACTTATGTTTCCCTAAGCTTTTTACCGGTATGCCATATTTTTGAAAGGATGATCCTATACCTGTACCAGTACTATAGCGTTTCCATTCATTTTGCAGAATCTATTGAAAAGATCAGTGACAACCTTAAAGAAGTTAAGCCACACGTGATCTCTGCAGTTCCACGGTTACTGGAAAAAGTTTACGATAAGATCATTGCCAAAGGATCAACTGTAGGCGGGATCAAGCAGAAACTCTTTTTCTGGTCTGTAGAGCTTGGACTGGAATATGAACCATACGGGGCCAATGGCTGGTGGTACGAAACAAAATTAAGCATTGCCCGAAAGCTGGTTTTCTCAAAATGGAAGGAAGGCCTTGGAGGTAATATTGAATTGATCGTTTCTGGAAGCGCGGCATTACAGCCAAGGCTGGCAAGGGTTTTCGCCGCAGCAGGAATCCCAGTGATGGAAGGATACGGTTTGACCGAAACTTCTCCCGTTATCTCTGTAAATGATCAAAGAAATCACGGATTTAGAATAGGTACGGTTGGTAAAGTCCTGAAGGATGTGGATGTAAAAATAGCTGAAGACGGAGAGATCCTCTGCAAAGGGCCAAACGTGATGAAGGGATATTATAAGGACAAAGAAAAAACAGCCGAAGTTATCAATAGTGAAGGCTATTTCCACACCGGGGACATTGGGGAACTAGATAAAGATGGATTCCTGAAGATCACAGATCGAAAAAAGGAGATGTTCAAAACTTCTGGTGGAAAGTATGTTGCACCGCAGCTTATTGAAAACCAAATGAAGCAATCTCGTTTCATTGACGAGATCATGGTGATTGGAGAAGGTGAAAAGATGCCGGCAGCCTTTATTCAGCCAAATTTCGAATTTTTAAGAGAGTGGGCTAATCGAAAACACATTGAAGTAGGAGAAAGTAATGAAGATCTAATCTCCAATCCTGAAGTGATCGCCCGCATACAGGAAGAAGTGGATTTCTATAATCAAAAATTTGGAAGCTGGGAAAAGGTCAAGAAGTTTGAACTCACTCCCGACGTTTGGAGTATTGAAGGTGACCACCTCACGCCAACCATGAAGTTGAAAAGAAGAAACATCATCAAATTGTACCAAAAACTTTATAACAATATCTACGAAAAGTAGTTTTGATATATGAAAAAGATCCGGTGCATGTGCCCGGATCTTTTTTTAAATATATATTTCCAGAAGTTCAGCTCCTTTGGAGGAGATTCGAACCTTTTTATTTTCGGCAGCTAATAAAACCGTTTCTCCTTTTTGTATACCTTCAGAATTTTCGCCTACAGAAATTTCAGCCGTGCCGCTTACGCACATTAAGATCACAAAAGAATCCACAGCAGAATAGTTTTTTTCGAGCTCGGCGCCTACCGGAAGAAAATTAGTGGTAAAATATTCACACCTGGCAATATTGTTTGATTCGTTCTGACTTCGTGAATAGGTCCTTTTGAAATCGGCTTTTTTCTCAAAATCAATAGTTTTAAGTGCCAAATTGGTGTGCAGTTCGCGGGAATTCCCCTGCTCATCTTTTCGATTCCAGTCGAAGATGCGGTAGGTAATGTCAGAGGTTTGCTGAATTTCCGCCAGCAAAACTCCGGCTCCAATTGCATGCACCTTTCCCGGTTTTATAAAAAAAGTATCTCCTTTTTTCACCTTTTCAAAGTGGAGCAGCTCTGTAATTTTTCCTGAATTGAGATGCTCCAGGTATTCGGCTTCTGTAATGCTCTTCTTGAAACCCACGTTGACCTCTGCTCCTTCGTCAGCTTGCATGATGTACCACATCTCAGTTTTTCCGAAGGAATTGTGACGTTCCCGGGCCAGTTCATCATTTGGGTGCAACTGTACAGAAAGCTCTGTATCTGCATCAATGAATTTAATTAGTAACGGGAACTGATCTTGAAATCTCCTATAAACACTCTCCCCTACCAACTTTCCCTGATACTCCTGCAGGAGGGCCTTAAGGGATTTTCCTTCAAGCGGGCCATTGGCTACTACAGAAATATTTTCTTCTACAGCTGAAATTTCCCAGCTCTCCCCTATACGTCTACCCTCTGCTTTCTTATGTAGCAGCTCTTCCAGTTTACTCCCACCCCAGATCTTCTCTTTGAGGAGTGGACGAAATTTGAGCGGATAATTAAGCATAAGGATAGATTAAAGCCGCAAAGGTAGTAAAATCATCACTTATCCTATTGAACAGAATTAGTACAGATCACTATATTATGGTTCTACCTTTTACTTAATTCTCTGTTAAACTGAAACATAATCGGCTGTATTTCATAAGCAATTCCAATATATTTATATGAGGAATTGAAAAGTTGAAAAATTCTGCTATTTTATTATGCATGCATAGTATATTTTTATAACTTTGAGATTCTATGAAGGATAAGACCATTGATTATGTGCTAAGAGCCACCTGGATCTCTATAGCGAAAATGTACAACGAAGAAGCTAGTAAGGAAGGAAGTACCATGGCTACCGGTTTTGCCTTGTTAAGCATTGACCCTGAGGAAGGCACCCCCTCTACTTCTTTAGGTCCTAAAATGGGAATGGAGGCCACAAGCCTTTCCAGAACTCTCAAAGCGATGGAAGAAAAAGGGCTTATTACCCGCAAGAGGAATCCAGTAGATGGGAGAAGCGTGTTGATTCACCTCACCGACTTTGGAAAAGAAATGAGGGATTTTTCCAAAAAAGTGGTTCTCACTTTTGATGAGGCAGTTAAAAGAGAAATTCCCGAAGAGGATCTTAACACCTTTACTGAAGTAGCTTATAAAATCATGGACATTATTGCTTCCAAGAAAATTTACAATGAATAATATAGATCATAAACAACCACACAACATGAAGCGAAGAATCAACAAAGTAGCGGTAATAGGCTCCGGAATAATGGGGAGTGGCATTGCATGCCATTTTGCCAATATTGGGGTAGAAGTACTGCTGCTGGACATTGTACCACGAGAATTATCTGAAAAAGAAAAAAAGAAGGGGCTTAGTTTAGAAGACAAGGCCGTTAGAAACAGGATTGTAAATGATTCCCTGCAGGCTTCTCTCAAATCTAAACCCTCTCCTATTTATCACCAGGATTTCGCCAAACGCATAAAAACCGGAAACCTGGAAGATGATATTTCAAAAGTTTCTGAAGCTGACTGGATCATTGAGGTGGTTGTAGAGAGACTTGATATCAAAAAAAAGGTATTTGATAACCTCGAGAAACATAGAAAAAAAGGCACCCTGATCACTTCGAATACTTCAGGAATTCCTATACAGCAAATGAGCGACGGCCGAAGTGAAGATTTTAAAAAACATTTCTGCGGAACGCACTTTTTCAACCCACCGCGATACCTGAGATTATTTGAGATCATTCCCGGTCCAGAAACTTCAGAAGAAGTACTGCAGTTCCTCAACGAGTACGGAGAAAAATTTCTCGGCAAGAAATCTGTAGTCGCCAAAGACACACCGGCGTTCATTGGAAACCGTGTGGGGATCTTCAGTATCATGAGCCTCTTCCATATGGTCAAGGAACTGGACATGACCATTGAAGAAATTGACAAACTTACAGGCCCTGTTATAGGAAGACAAAAATCTGCCACTTTTCGAACAGTAGATGTAGTAGGGCTGGACACCCTGGTTCACGTAGCCAACGGACTTCACAAAGGAGTACCTACAGATGAAGCTCACGATCTTTTCGCCATGCCCGATTATATAAACACTATGGTCGAAAACGAATGGTTTGGAAGCAAAAGTGGACAGGGTTTTTACAAAAAAATTAAAAAAGACGATGGTTCCAGTGAGATCAAATCCCTGGACCTAAAGACCCTTGAATACCGGGATCAAAAAAAGGCTTCGTTTGCCACGCTTGAGCTTACTAAGACCATTGATAAGGTAGAAGATCGTTTCAAGGTTCTTATCGGTGGGAAAGATAAGGCTGGAGAGTTCTACCGAAAGAACTTTGCAGCACTGTTCGCCTATGTGTCTAACCGAATTCCTGAGATCACAGACGAGCTTTATAAGATCGATGATGCCATGAAAGCAGGATTTGGCTGGGAACACGGTCCCTTCCAGATATGGGATGCCATTGGGGTAGAAAAAGGAATTGAGATGATGAAGGGCGAAGGAAAGGAACCGGCGACCTGGGTGAATGAAATGCTTGAAAAAGGCAATAAAAGCTTCTATAAAGTAAAAGATGGAAACACCTGGTATTACGACATTCCACAAAAGGAATACAAGAAAATTCCGGGGCAGGACACCTTTATCATCCTTGACAATATCAGGGAAAGCAAAGAAGTGTTTAAGAACAGCGGCGTAGTTGTGGAAGATCTCGGAGACGGGATCCTGAACGTGGAATTCCGTAGCAAAATGAACACTATTGGCGGAGACGTCCTTGACGGGCTCAACAAAGCTATTGATCTGGCAGAGAAAGAATACCAGGGACTGGTAGTGGCCAACGACGGGAAAAACTTTTCTGTTGGAGCAAATATCGGGATGATCTTTATGATGGCTGTAGAACAGGAATATGATGAGCTGAATATGGCTATCAAGTACTTCCAGGATACCATGATGAGGATGCGCTACTCGTCGATCCCAACAGTGGCCGCCCCGCACGCCATGACTCTTGGAGGTGGCTGTGAACTTTCCCTGCATGCCGACAAAGTAGTAGCCGCTGCAGAAACCTATATAGGGCTTGTGGAGTTTGGAGTTGGAGTGATCCCCGGAGGTGGTGGTTCCAAAGAAATGACCGTAAGGGCTGCAGACACCTTCCAAAAAGATGATGTGGAACTCAACCGACTGCGCGAGCACTTCCTTACAATAGGAATGGCTAAAGTTTCCACCTCAGCCTATGAAGCATTTGATCTCAACATTCTTCAAAAAGGAAAAGATATCGTTGTTGTAAATCCAGATCGCCAATTAGCGATCGCTAAAAAACACGCCCTGTTGATGGCTGAAAATGGTTATTCCAAACCTATTCACAGAACAGATATTAAAGTTCTGGGAAAGCAAGCTCTTGGAGCATTTTATGTAGGAACCGATCAAATGATGGCCGGGAAATACATTTCTGAACACGACAAGAAGATCGCCAATAAACTGGCTTATGTAATGGCCGGAGGGGATCTTTCGGAAAATTCATATGTAAGCGAGCAATACCTGCTCGACCTGGAAAGAGAAGCCTTCTTATCGCTTACCGGAGAAAGAAAAACTCTTGAAAGGTTGCAGCATATGTTGAAGAAGGGGAAACCGCTTAGAAATTAATGTATAGTGTATAATGTAGAATGTATCGTGTAATTCTAAAGAAATGAACTACTTCAAAGAATTGAATGTTTGGCAAAAATCCATTGATCTGGTAACAAAAACTTACCAAAGGTCAGCTACATTTCCGAAGGAAGAGTTATATGGATTAACATCTCAGCTAAGAAGATCTGCTGTTTCTATACCTTTCAATATAGCAGAAGGATGTGGTAGAAGAACAAACAAGAATTTTTCAAATTTCCTCGGGATTTCATTAGGGTCTGCATTTGAATTCGAGACTCACTTGATAATCTGCAAAAATCTTGATTTTATTTCAAATGAGGTTTTCGCTCTTTTTGAGAGTGAAATTCACCATATCCAAAACATGATCATTAAACTTCAATCTACATTATAGACTCATATAAAAACAATATACATTATACAAAATACAGTATACGATGAAAAACAGAACAGCATACATAGTAAAAGCATACAGAACCGCAGTGGGGAAAGCCCCAAGGGGAGTTTTCAGGTTTAAGAGACCTGATGAGCTTGCGGCGGAAACTATCCAGTACATGATGGATAAGCTTCCTGAATTTGACAAGAAAAGAATAGATGATGTCATTGTTGGCAACGCCATGCCCGAAGCAGAGCAAGGCCTTAATGTAGGTCGTTTCATTTCCCTGATGGGACTTAATATTAAAGATGTGCCCGGGATGACGGTGAACCGTTATTGTGCCTCGGGACTGGAAACCATTGCCATCGCCACTTCCAAGATTCAAAGTGGAATGGCCGATTGTATCATCGCGGGAGGTGCAGAAAGCATGAGCTACATTCCTATGGGAGGTTACAAACCAGTACCCGATTACAGACTGGCAAAAGAAGGTCATGAAGATTATTACTGGGGAATGGGACTTACTGCGGAAGCCGTTGCAAATAAATACAAGGTGAGTCGGGAAGACCAGGATGAATTCGCATTTAACTCTCATCAAAAAGCCTTGAAAGCTCAAAAAGAAGATCGTTTTCAGGACCAGATCGTTCCCATTCAGATCGATCAAACTTTTGTGGATGAAAACGGAAAGAAACAAACCAGGAGCTACACGGTGAATAAGGATGAAGGCCCTCGTGCCGATACTTCCAAAGAGGTACTTGGAAAACTTCGTCCTGTTTTTGCTGAAGGAGGAAGCGTGACCGCGGGGAACTCTTCCCAGATGAGTGACGGCGCTGCCTTTGTTATGGTAATGAGCGAAGATATGGTCAAAGAACTGAACGTAGAACCCATTGCGAGATTGGTAAGCTATTCTGCTGTTGGAGTAGAACCTCGCATCATGGGAATAGGACCGGTTCATGCCATTCCAAAAGCTGTTAAACAGGCAGGTATTAGTCAGAATGACCTGGAACTTATCGAGTTAAACGAAGCCTTTGCTTCCCAATCCCTTGCGGTAGTACGAGAGCTGGGGCTGGATCCTGAACGAGTTAACCCTAATGGAGGCGCGATCTCCATGGGCCACCCGTTGGGTTGTACTGGAGCAAAACTATCGGTGCAGATCTTTGATGAAATGCGCAAAAGAGACCTGAAGAATAAATACGCAATGGTCACTATGTGTGTGGGAACAGGACAGGGAGCCGCAGGAGTTTACGAGTTCCTGTCTTAAAGAACAAGAGACAAGAACCGACAGACATTTTTCTCAATTTTTGGACACTAGCCTGGGTTCTGCTTTTGAATGGGAAACACAGCTAATCGTTGCTTATAATAAAGTGATATTGATGATAAACAATTTCAAAAATTTGAAACCACAGTGCAAGAATTGCAAAGGATGATCTCGGGATTTATTGATGGTCTGGATATAAAGTCTTGACTCTTGAATCTTGCCTCTCGCCTCTATAAGAACAAATTACATATTAAATACTAACAAAAAATGAGCACAGAAACAGATAAAAAAAATAAAGACCTTCTTCGAGGAGGACAGTTCCTGGTGAAGGAAACTAAAGCAGAAAACGTATTTACCCCGGAGGATTTTACCGAGGAGCAACAAATGATGCGGGACTCGGTTAAGGAGTTCGTAGATCGAGAGATCTGGCCAAAGAAAGAGGAGTTCGAAAGGAAAAACTATAAACTTACCGAGGACCTCATGAAAAAAGCCGGCGAAATGGGCTTTTTGGGAGTTTCGGTTCCCGAAGAATACGAGGGGCTTGGAATGGGCTTTGTCACCACTATGTTAGTGGTGGATTACATTTCTGGAGCTACAGGGTCTTTTTCCACTGCGTTCGGTGCTCATACCGGGATCGGAACCTTACCCATCACTCTCTACGGCACTGAGGAGCAAAAAAAGAAGTATGTTCCCAAACTGGCTACCGGAGAATGGTTTGGAGCTTATGCGCTGACTGAGCCGGGTGCAGGTAGTGACGCTAATTCAGGAAAAACCAAAGCTGTTCTTTCTGAAGATGGAAAATATTACAGCATCACCGGACAAAAAATGTGGATCTCCAATGCAGGTTTTTGTGATCTGATGATCGTATTCGCCCGAATTGAAGACGATAAGAATATCACAGGATTCATCGTGGAAAATGATCCTGAAAATGGCATTTCTATGGGAGAGGAGGAAAAGAAATTGGGAATCCACTCCTCCTCTACCCGCCAGGTATTTTTCAACGACACCAAAGTGCCAGTAGAAAACATGCTTTCTGAAAGAGGAAACGGATTTAAAATTGCCATGAACGCTTTAAACGTGGGGCGCATCAAATTGGCCGGGGCATGTTTAGATGCTCAGCGCAGAACAATTTCTGAAGCCGTGAAATACGCCAATGACAGGGTACAGTTCAAAACCCCTATTGCGCAATTTGGAGCGATCAAATCAAAACTGGCTGAAATGGCAACATCTGCGTATGCCGGAGAATCTGCGTCCTACCGTGCGGCCAAAGATATCGAAGATCGAATCAACATAAGGAACGAAGAAGGAGCTTCTCATCAGGAAGCTGAATTGAAAGGAGTGGAAGAGTATGCCATTGAATGTTCCATTTTAAAGGTTGCCGTTTCCGAAGATATTCAGAATTGTACTGATGAGGGTATTCAGATCTTTGGAGGAATGGGCTTTTCTGCCGATGCTCCTATGGAATCTGCATGGAGAGATGCCAGGATCGCCAGAATTTACGAGGGAACCAACGAGATCAACCGCATGTTAAGTGTAGGTATGTTAATAAAAAAAGCCATGAAAGGTCATGTAGACCTTTTAGGCCCGGCCACAAAAGTAGCCGATGAATTAACCGGAATTCCTTCTTTTGAAACTCCTGATTATTCTGAACTTTTTGCTGAAGAAAAAGAAATGATCGCCAAGCTCAAAAAAGTATTCCTGATGGTGGCCGGTAGTGCCGTTCAAAAATTTGGACCACAACTGGAAGACCACCAGCAATTACTGCTTGCTTCAGCAGATATCCTGATCGAAATATATATGGCTGAATCGGCTATTCTCAGAACAGAGAAAAATGCAAATCGTTATGGGGAAGATTCTCAAAAAGAGCAGATCGCCATGGCAAAACTTTACCTCTATCACGCTGTAGATCTTATCAACAGCCGGGCGAAAGAAGGCATAGTCTCTTTTGCTGAGGGTGATGAACAAAGAATGATGTTGATGGGCTTGAAACGATTCACTAAATACCAGAATCAACCAAATGTTGTAGAGTTAAGGAATACTATTGCAGAGAAAGTGATAAGTGAAAATAAATATCCTTTTTAAGAGTATTTAATTTGCATAATTAAATCTGTCGGGCCACCTGTAAGGGTGGCCTTTTTTATATTCTTTAACAGGAAAAACCATGGAGTTTTTATAGCTTTCAGGAAAGCAACCTGCACCGGCTCTCATGAGTACACTGAATCGATATGTTCTACTTTCTATCGCCATACTCCTGGCCACTTATTTCCTGGTTTTTTTCCTTCTAAAAAAATTAGGAAAAGATCCTCATAATATCCTTCCCAGGAACATTGCTTCAAGATTAAAAGTACCGGTGATCACCCTTTTATTAGCAATAGGGATACAAGCCTGGCTCATTAGAGGTGAGATCATCACCAATGAGTCCTATGTCGCCTTTTTCCAGCAATTGCGATCCCTGATGTTAATATTTACCTTCACCTGGTTTATCATAGTAGGAATTCATATTACTAAGAATCAGCTTTTACGAAAGTTTGATGTTACCACAGAAGATAATCTCAGAGCCCGTAAATTTTACACCCAGTTCAACATTATTGAAAGAATTGCGATCTTTATTGTCATTTTACTGGCTGTTGGAATTTCCTTGCTCACCTTTGAAGGGGTTCAGGAAATTGGAGTTAGCATCCTTACCTCTGCCGGCATCGCCGGCATCATCTTAGGGCTTTCTGCTCAAAAAGTTTTTGGTACCATCTTCGCCGGCATCCAGATTGCGATCGCGCAGCCAATCCGAATTGACGATGTGGTTATTGTAGAAGGCGAATGGGGCCGCGTGGAGGAGATCAAACTTACTTATGTGGTGATTAACATCTGGGACAAAAGAAGGTTAGTTCTTCCTACCACCTATTTTATTGAAAAGCCTTTCCAAAACTGGACCCGAAGCTCTTCAGATATTTTAGGAACCGTTTTTATTTACACTGACTATAATTTGCCTGTAGACGCCTTAAGAAACGAACTCACAAGACTCCTGGAATCAACAGACCTTTGGGATGGTAAAGTTAATGTGATACAGGTGACAGATCTGACCGAAAAGACTATGGAGCTCCGGGCTCTGGTCAGCGCCCGGGATTCCCCTACAGCCTGGGATCTGCGCGTTCTCATCAGGGAGAAACTGGTGGAGTTCATCAAAAAGAACTATCCTAACAGCCTTCCCAGGTCACGAATTGTTCTTAAAGAAAATCCTCAGTCTCCAGCATCTTCATCAAATCCTCTTCAGAAGTGAGACTATGAGAGAAGTTCATGGCGGTTTCTATTAAAGCGAGGTGAGAATAAGCCTGCGGAAAGTTACCCAGGAGCCTCTTAGTTTCAAAATCAATATCCTCACTAAATAATCCTACATGATTACTGTAGGAAAGGAGATTGTCAAACATTCCTAATGCTTTGTCTTTCTCTCCAATTTTATAAAGACTGTTGATCAACCAGAAAGTACAAATGGTAAAAGAAGAAGAAGGAATTCCAAAATCATCTTTGTTCTTATATCTGAACATAAGCCCGTTGTAGCACAATTCTTTTTCGGTTGCATGTACCGTACTGATAAACCGTGGATCTTTAGCCTTTATAAAGCCATATGTTTCCATAAGAAGTGTGGAGGCATCGAGATCACTTGAACCATATGATTGAGTGTAGGCCTGCTTTTCCTCATTCCAGGCGTTTTCATAAATATCATCATAGATCTCTTTTCTTAGAGCCTTCCATTCTTCATCTTTAATACCTTTCCTTAGGATCTCGCCAATTTTTACTGCCCTGTCTACTGCGACCCAGCACAGGAGTTTGGAAAATGTAAAATGTCTTTCTTCTGTTCTAAATTCCCATATTCCTTTATCAGGTTGTCTCCAGTGTTCTTCCACGATGCGTACTATACCTCGTACAATTGTCCATAGTTCCTCACTGTTTTCAAGCGTGGTTTCAAACTGCAGAAACTGTTGAAAGATCACCTCCATCAGGATCCCGTAAATATCATTTTGCTTTTGAATATAAGCGGCATTTCCTATTCTTACCGGTTTCGAGCCCTTATAGCCATCCAGGTGGTCCAGGATATGCTCAGTAAGTTCTTTTTCACCGCTAATACCATACATGATCTGCATTTTTTCATCCTTGTTGGGGATGATATCTATAATGAATTCCAGGAAATTATGAGCAGACCTTAAATGGCCTAATCCTGCCATAACCTTTATAACCATAGAAGCATCTCTGATCCAGCAGAAACGGTAATCCCAGTTGCGCACTTCTCCAATTGTCTCTGGCAAAGAGGTTGTTGCTGCCGCCAGGACTGCCCCCGTTTTTTCAAAGGTAAGGGCTTTTAGCACCAGTGCACTTCGGGTGATCTCTTCATTGTAATGAGGAAATTTGGTGGTTTTCTCGGTCCAGTTCATCCAATAGGTTTTGGTGCGCTGAAATTTGAGGTAAGCCCGCTCCAGATTCTGCTCTACCAGCTTTTCATGGTACCCCATAAGAAAATAAGCATTTCCGGTAAGCGTGATTTCTTCCTTGTTCAGTACCGCATCAAGATCCAGGCTGGTGTAGAGGTACAGAGAATCATACTTACCTTCCTTTGTAAAACTTTTTAGGTAGTACCGGTGGTTTTCGGTATAGGTTTTTTCTTTAGCATATTCCAGTTTAGGATTGTAATCTACCCGAATCTTCGGCTTTCCTTTAAGCAGGTAAACGTACCGCAGGATATCTGGTGGGGAATAAAATCCTTCGTTGCCGTTCTCCTTAGGGTACCGCGGCATAAAATCTATTACCTGGAAAGCCGCATCATCACTGGTATAAGTGGTGCATAAAATATTAGTTTTCCAAAGGTACTTTTGTGTTATCGTATAAGTATCATCTACTTCAAAGGAAAAGTGGCCTCCTTTATTGTCGTCCAGCAATTTTGCAAACACTGAAGCCGAATTAAAATTTGGCAGACAGCACCAGTCAATGGAACCATTTTTTGACACCAAAGCAGCACTCTTACAATTCCCTATTATCCCATAATCTAACGTATCCATATACTCTTAAAGTTCTTTTAAAATGGTAGTCTCCCTCTTCAAAATTTCGGAAATTTAAGCAAAATGAATTAGATACACGCGCTCAAAAAATGTTATGGGGAAAACAATAATTATTTCCAATAGATTACCCTTACAAATAAATATTTCTGAAAATAATCTTGAAGTTTCACCCAGTGTTGGAGGTTTGGCCACCGGATTAAAATCCTTTCATGAGGAAGGAGATAGTATTTGGATTGGCTGGACAGGTCTTGCTGCAGAAGAAATTCCGGAAGACTTACAGCCTGAGGTGATGGCAAAAGCGAAAAAACAGGGCTGTCTTCCTGTATCGCTTACTTCAGCCGAAATTGAGAACTTCTATTACGGGTTTAGTAACAGGACAATTTGGCCACTGTTCCATTATTTCATGGAATACACCGAATTTGATCCTGAACATTGGGAAGCCTACAAACAAGTGAATCAAAAATATGCTGATGCCGTTGTAGAGCGACTGGAGGATGGAGATGTTGTATGGGTTCATGATTATCAGCTTTTACTCTTACCGCAGCTCATTAGAGAACAAAATCCGACAGTGACGATCGGATTTTTTAATCATATCCCCTTTCCTTCCTATGAAGTTTTCAGAACACTGCCCTGGCGGGAAGAAATTTTGCAGGGAATGCTTGGCGCTGACCTTATAGGGTTTCATACCTATGATTACGAAAGACATTTTTTGAGATCTGTCAACCGCATCCTGCATTACGACATAAATTTTAATGCTGTTAATGTGGGTGATCGGATCATCAAGGTAGACTCCTTTCCTATGGGAATTGACTATAAAAAGTTTCGCGATGCGGCAATTAAGCACCGCAAGCAACCCAATAGTGAAAACACCGACATCCAAAAAAAACTGGATTATCACAAATATGTTACAAAGGGGACCCACCTTATCATTTCCATTGACAGGTTGGATTATACCAAAGGGATTGCTAACCGAATCAGAGCATTTGGATACTTTCTCGAAAAATATCCCGAGTACCAGGAAAAAGTACGATTGATCATGCTGGCGGTTCCTTCTCGAACTAACGTACCGCAGTATCAATTACTCAAAAAAGAAATAGATGAACTGGTGGGCCGTATCAATGGTAATTTTGCGACCGTGAACTGGACCCCTATCTGGTATTTTTACCGCTCAATGCCTTTTGAGAACCTAATTGATCTTTATACATCAAGTGATGTGGCTCTTATTACCCCAGTACGAGACGGAATGAACCTTGTAGCCAAGGAATATGTCGCGACACGTACAGATAATTCTGGAGTATTAATATTAAGTGAAATGGCCGGTTCTGCTCATGAATTGAATGAGGCGTTACTCATAAACCCTAATAACTTTGATCAAATAGTAGACAGCATCAAGCAAGCCCTTGAAATGCCTAAGGTAGAGCAAGTAAGGCGTAACAAGGTAATGCAGAAAAGGCTCAAAAGATACAATGTTGAAAAATGGGCCAGAGACTTCATGAAAAATTTAAAAGAAACCACTCACACCAGGAACGAGATCAAGACACTTGAAGTTACCAACAATATCAAGAAAGAGCTTTTTGAGAGGTACAGCTCCGCTCAAAGAAGGATCCTCTTCCTGGACTATGATGGTACGCTGGTAAATTATGTAGATAAGCCAGAAGATGCGAAACCTGATGAAGAGTTGCTTTCCCTGCTTGAAAAGCTCGGCGGACAGAAAAACACCAGGGTGGTACTTATAAGCGGAAGAGATAAAGAAACCCTCAGCCGGTGGTGGAACAACAAGACGGTAGAGCTTATTGCAGAACACGGGGTTTGGGTTAGGCCGGGCAGTGGCGAATGGGAACTAACAGAAAATCTCGATTGCAGCTGGATGGAAAAAATCAGACCAATTCTGGAAACTTTTGTGGACCGTACCCCTGGGACTTTTATTGAAGAAAAAAATTATTCACTTGCATGGCATTTCAGGAAAGCAAATCCCGAACTTGGTGAAGTAAGAGCCAATGAGCTCTCCACTGTATTACGAGATCTTATTTCTAATCACGGTCTTACAGTATTACAGGGAAATAAAGTATTGGAGATTAAAAACAGTGGCGTAACCAAAGGTAAGGCCGCCAGCAGATTGTTGGATGAAAGCGAAGATCTCATCTTTGCTATAGGCGATGATTATACAGATGAGTATCTCTTTACAGAACTCCCTGACAGGAGTATGACCTTTAAGGTGGGAAGCACAAAGACCAAAGCTAAATATTACCTGAACAATTCACGGGAGGTGAGAGAACTGCTATCACAATTTTTAAGCTTAACTCATTAAAACTTAAATGTTAAAAATCAGCTAATTTCAGGTAAACTTTAAATCAAAGTTAACTACGCCTCCTTCTCAAAGCATTGAAAAAGGCGGTATATTGGATTTACTTAAATCAAATAAGAAATAACCCAAAAACCGTAAAAATGAAAGCAGGAAAAATTTTACTCGGAATTATTTCCGGGGCCGCTGCAGGCGCTGTAGCGGGAATATTATTCGCTCCTAAAAAAGGAAAAGATACCCGCAGAAACATTGCTAACAGAAGTAATGAGTATATGTATGAAACAAAAAGTAAATTTAATGATCTGGCCGACAATCTTTCTCATCGTTATGATTCAGTGAAATCTAAGGTTAGAGGAAAGTCTAAGAGAGTGGAAGCCAAAATGGATGGCGATGACAAGATCATTTACTAAAAAGAGATAGATCCATAAAAAAAGCTGCTCTATAAAGAGCAGCTTTTTTTATGGATTTTTAGTACTTTGAAGGCCTAAAATTTCATTCACAGATTATGCTTAAAAAAATTTTTTTTTCAACCTTTATTTTATCTTCCCTAACCTTATTTGCGCAAAAGCAAGCCCCTCCACAGGTAGATCTGCGTATATATGATATAGTTGAAGCTGTTTCAGCAGACAGAATAGAATCAGATATAAGAAAACTGGCCGGTTTTGGCACCAGGAATACCTTTAGTGATACAGTTTCCACTACCAGAGGGATTGGTGCGGCAAGACGTTTTATAAAATCAGAGTTTGAAAAAGTTTCAAATGAATGTAATAATTGCCTGGAGGTTTTCTATCAAAAGGATTTTGTGACCAAAGAAGGAAATAACCGGGTTCCAAAAGACGCGTGGGTAGTAAATGTTGTGGCTTTACAAAAAGGAAAAAAGTATCCTAACCGCTACATCATCATGAGTGGTGATATCGACTCTCGCGCCAGTAATACCATGGATTTCACCACAGATGCTCCCGGAGCCAATGACAATGCCAGTGGAATGGCAGGAACGATGGAAGCCGCACGGGTACTTTCCAAATATGAATTTGACAGCAGTATTATTTACCTCGGCCTCTCGGGGGAGGAACAGGGGTTGTTTGGAGGAAAAGGTTTTGCTGAAATGGCAAAAGAAAAAGGATGGGAGATCATTGGTGTGCTCAACAACGATATGATAGGAAACATAGAAGGTGTAGATGGAGTAATAGACAATAGGAGCTTCAGGATCTTTTCTGAACCCGTACCCCCAACAGAAACAGACAGGGAGAGAGCGATGAGACGTTTCTACGGTGGTGAAGTAGATGGTATTTCACGTCAACTGGCCAGGTATGTTCATAAAACCACCGAAACCTATATGCCTGAAATGAACCCAATGATGATCTATAGGCTGGACAGGTTTGGACGTGGCGGGCATCACAGGCCTTTCAATGATCTCGGATTTCCAGGAATACGTATAATGGAAGCTCATGAAAATTATACCCAGCAACATCAGGATATTCGTACAGAAGACGGGATAGACTATGGCGATGTGGTGGAGCATGTAAATTTTGACTACGCTAAAAAACTAACTGCGGTGAACGTTATAACCATGGCAGCCCTTGCCTGGGCTCCTCCAGCTCCAGAAAATGTTTCCATTGGTGGAATTGTTGAACCTTCGGCTAAACTTAAATGGAAAAAATCAAATGATTCGAATGTAGCGGGCTACAAGGTGTACTGGCGTGACACTACTGCTCCACAATGGCAGTATTCCCGTTTTGTGGGAGATGTGGATGAATATACACTTGAGGGCATCGTTATTGACAATTTTTTCTTTGGCGTAGCTGCAGTCGGAAAAAACGGAAATGAAAGCGTAGTAGTATTTCCATCAGATACTTTCAGGGACTAATTAAACTATCCCTATTTTTCTTGAATGATCAATGGCCTTACCACTGTCTTTATAGTAACAGGTGGCGACTCCCATGTCCTCAAGGTTCTCAAGAATGTCGAGGACTTTTCTTTTCTGGTGAGATTTGGTTTGTCGTATATAAACTGCCTTTACATTTAAAGGAAAGACCTTACAAATACGCTCATATAAATTAGGATCCTGTTGTGAATCATCTCCCAAAAGCACATAGTCGATTTGAGGATAAAACGAAATGATATCCTTGATCTTGATGAATTTGTGGTCATGACCTCCCCTTCCGGTAAAGAGAAAATCTGCCAAACCGGTCTTAATTTTTTTGAGTTTGATGATAGCTTTTGGCAGTTTGTTGATCCGGGCGAATTGAAGGATAAATTCGTAAAGATTCCATTCGCTGCTCGAAACATAAAAAAAAGAGTTGAAAGATCCTTCCCCCTCCTGCCCTGCCCTGCTCAGGGCTTTATAATGAGGTACTACATCATCAAAGACCTCTCTGTTGTTAATGTTTCGGGTGAGAATGACATATAACTTCTTGAAAATATTGTGGGTATGAGAAATAAGGAAGGTATCATCAATATCAGAAATAATTCCTAGTTTACTTTTAAAGGGTTTAAGTAATTCCCCTTCCTCCACAATACCTTTACCGTTGATACGGCAGGTTATTTTATACTTGTGCCAGCCGCTTTCCAAAAACTGGTTGTAGGGAATATTGAACCTGAAGTACCCGTCATTCAGGGTCTTGGTCTTCACTACCAGATCTTTGAATTGCAATGTGATCTCAGCATTTTTGATGGGACTGATCGTGAACATCTTGATAACCGATTTTACGTGACGGTATCCTTTCCTGTCTATTTCATATTTATCGGGAGCCAGAGAACTGAAGACATGTCCAAAAACAACAAGTTCTTGATCGTTTACATAACCTCTGTACAATTGCAGGTCTAATCTCATCTTGACATTTCATTAACTGAATTTCCCTCACAAATTAGTTATTTTTATGAACAAGCTCAAGCAGAATGTCTACAAATCACAGGGTTTTACTAGTTGTCAATCCAATTTCGGGAGGAAGAGATAAAACAGCAACTATAAACCAAATATCACAAATTCTCAGGAAAGAAGAATACGACTTTAGGATCTTTAGAACTTCTGGAGAACATGACAAAGAGGATATCTCTAATGTTGTAGAGGAGTATAATCCGTCCAGAATCTTTATTATTGGTGGTGATGGTACTATTAAATTGCTGGCAGAGATCCTTAAAAATAATACGATCCCGTTAGCCATATTTCCTGCAGGTTCTGCAAATGGATTGGCTGAAAACCTCGATCTGCCTTCAGGAATTCAAGAACTTACTAAAATTGCCTTGGGAGATCATTTTGTGGAACTGGATACTATTTCGGTAAACAATGAACTATGTCTGCATATTAGTGACGTAGGTCTTAATGCCGCCCTGATAAAAAACTATCATGAAGGAAATATTCGGGGAAAACTGGGGTATATTCTACAATCTATACCTACACTTATAAAAAGTGATTTTCCTTTTCATTTCAAGATCGAAAAAGAAGGAAGGACTCTGCATCGGAATGCAGTACTATTGGCCATTGCCAATGCCCGAAGGTATGGAACTGGCTCTACCATCAATCCCACAGGAAAATATGACGATGGTCTTTTTGAGATCCTCATCTTCAAAGAATTCAATATTCCAGAGATCCTCAAAACTTTTAGGGAAAACGCGGAGTTGAGTAAGGATTTTGTGGAGATCTTTTCAGCTTCCGAAGTAAAAATAGAATGTACCCGAAATATTCCGTTTCAGGTTGATGGGGAGTACAGAGGCGAAGTGCGGAAGGTGCACGCAAAGATCTCCCCTATTAAGATGAAAATTGCCGTTCCCGAAAAAAAAGACGGAAATAAGGTTAAAGTGCTATCGTAAATTCAAAACATCTCCTATTTTAATCCTTAATTAACAATACTTTAGGCTGCCATTAATTAAAAACCTTCTCTAAATCAGTAATTTAGGAATAGTATAATCTAACTGAAAAACTAACTAAAAAAAGGAATTATGGCAGAAATTAAAATTGAGAAGAAAAAACCAATTTGGCCGTGGATCATTTTAGTCCTTATCATCCTGGCGATTTTGTACTTCCTGGTATTTGCCGATGACGCTGATAATGACGACATGGAAATGGATGACACCGAACAGCTACAGGAAGAAGATGTTTGGGAGGATGAAGATGAAATGACCACGTGGGAGGAAGAAAGTGATACCACCTCGTGGGAAACGGCAACCACTGATACCCTTGGCGGTTCACAAGATGTTTCGGGTTATCTCACCTACATCTCTGATAAGGCAAAAATGGGAGTCGATCACCAGTATACCAATAATGCACTAATTCATCTTATGAATGCGGTGCAGGCAAAAGCAAATGAGATCGATTACAATATTGATGCCGATATGCAAAGTGTACGGCAGGATGCTAATGCCATTCAGCAGGATCCTACCAGTGAAAAGCATGCTGAGAAGATCAAACAAGCGGGAACCAAATTGGCCAACATTCTCGAAAAGATGCAAAAAGATAACTATCCTGATCTTTCCAAGGATGTTCAAGAAATGAAGACAGCCGCCAATAACATTGATGGTTCAATGCAGACCTTACAACAGAAAGACCAGATCAACAAGTTCTTTGACGAGGCTGCAGATGTACTAAGAAAAATGAGCTAATCAAAAAAAGGAAAATTATGAAAGAGAAGAAAAAGCATTTATATTATCTCAACGAACTATCTGACTTTAAAGTGGACAGTGATGATCCAGATGTAAGAGGTTGGAAAGTAAAAGATGTAGATAATCGTGTAGTAGGTAAAGTAGATAACCTGCTGGTAAGTAAAGAGAGAAAACGAGTAGTCTACCTTGATGTGGAAGTGGACAGTTCAATAATTGATGCGAATCATGATCCTTACGGCAAACCAGCCAGCGGTGATGTTCACGAGTTCATTAATAAAGAGGGAGAGACTCATTTAATACTACCCATTGGTCTGGCACGGCTTAATAGGGATGAGAAATATGTATATACAGACAGGATTGATCACCGCACATTTGCTGAAACCAAACGTAAGGCAAAAGGTGCCGATGTGGACCGGGAATACGAGGAAGTTGTTCTGGATTCCTATAACCGGGACTTGGAAAGAGACCGTACGGGTGACGCAGATTATCGAGGAAGAGAAGAAACCGTAAATCCAAAACGTGATCTCGATGAGTATGAGAGAAAACGAATGCGAGATGAAGGAGAGGTTTACGATGAAAAATCCACTCCAAAGTATGATGAAGACACCGGCACCTACGAGGACAGAAGAGAAAAAGGAAGAATTCCAGATGATGATTCTTTCTATGACCGTGGTGAATTTGACCGCGAAAAGTACCGGAGGTAAAAATGAAAAATGATTTTTGAAAGGGAAACCCAGCGGTTTCCCTTTTTTCAATTCAATTAAAGTTTGCCATGAATTACAAAAAAGTATTTTTCCAAAATAAAGAAGGAAATGAACTATCAGGTTATCTTGAACTGCCACTCAACCAGGAACCGCATACGTTTGTACTGTTCGCCCATTGTTTTACCTGTAATAAAAATTTCTTTGCAGTAAAGAACATAGCGCGGTCACTCTCTAAGAATGGTTACGGCGTTCTAAGATTTGATTTTACCGGTCTGGGTGAAAGTGAAGGAGATTTCTCAGATACTAATTTTTCCGGAAATGTTGAAGATCTTCTTGCCGCAGCCGCTTTCTTGGAAAAGGAACACGCTCCCCCTTCTCTCCTTGTGGGTCATTCCCTAGGAGGGGCAGCCGTCATTTTTGCTTCTTCAGAACTCCCCTCTGTGAAGGCCATTGCTACTATAGGCACTCCCTCTTCTCCGGGACACGTAAAACACCTTTTACGTTCTGATATTACTGAAATAAAAGAAAAAGGTAAAGCTAAAGTGAATGTTGGAGGGCGAGACTTTACCATAAAAGAGCAATTTTTGAATGACCTTAATGAAAAAGAGCTTAAACACCTTGTTGCGAAACTAGATGTCTCTTACCTGGTTATGCACTCTCCACAAGACCCGGTGGTAGGGATCAAAAATGCTGAAGAACTCTATATAGCTGCAAAACACCCTAAAAGTTTTGTTTCCTTAGACGGGGCAGATCATCTGCTTACCCAAAGGAAAGATTCAGAATATGCTGGTCGGGTCATTGCTGCGTGGGCCTCAAGATATCTTGATATCCCCGAAAAAGATAAATTAACCACTCAGCATCAGGTGGTGGCCAACCTGGGTGAAGAAGGATATACCACACAAATGCGGGCCGGAAGGCATTATTTCACGGCAGATGAGCCTGAAAGCGTGGGTGGAAATGACTTTGGTCCCACCCCTTACGATTTACTGGCCTCAGCCCTTGCCTCATGCACTTCTATGACCATTCAAATGTATGTGAGACGAAAGAAGTGGCCGCTGAAAAATGTAGAAACCCACGTTACTCATGATAAAACACATGCTGAAGATTGCGAAAATTGCGAAAGAAACACTTCAAAGATAGATGTTTTCGAAAGAGAGATCGTTCTTAAAGGAAACCTGGATGACGGGCAAAGAGAAAAAATATTGGAGATAGCCAATAAATGCCCTGTTCATCGTACTTTAACTAATAAAATCGAGGTGAGAACACGATTAAAACAGGAGTAAGGTTGTTCCCAGCACCAAGTTTACTTCCTGAATTTTTTCATGATCTTTTCTAAAAATCCTTCTCCTGAACCCGGTCGATCATATCCTATTAAATACCCTACAGGTTCCATACCTCGAGTATGATCGAACAAGATCTTAATAATGGAAAAAAGCGGCACGAAAAGAATTAAACCTGCCGGACCCCAGATGATCCCGCCAAGAAGAATAGCAATAATAATGAAGAGAGGACTTTGCTCAACCTCAGATCCAATGATCAATGGCTCGAGAACATAACTTTCAATGAGCTGAATAATACCAATTAGAATCGTGAACGATATTATCTCTGGCATACTTCCACCAAAAATGATTAGGAATAAAATCGGAACGGTTCCACTAATAAAAGGTCCTATGTATGGAATTATGGTAATCAACGCTCCAAATAAAATGAGAAGTCCGGTATGCGGCAAGTCGTAGGAGGTAAAAAGAACCAGATACATGAGTGACAAGATTGCCATGACTTGAATACGACCCCAAAGATATCGGTGGGCCACCTTACGTATTTTCCCTATGATCTCTTTTGTTTCCTCCCGGTTATCTTCCTTCACATACATCATGAGGAATTCCTGGAATTTATCTCTGTTTAGCAATACAAGGAACATTAGAATTAGAACCAGTAAAAAATTGAGGAGTATGGATGTAATCTTAGCCAGGATACCAGAAATATAGGATTGAGTGAAATTAAGTATTTCCATTACACTGTTTTCCATAAACTCTTCCTGCTGGGCAATACTAAAACCGGAAATTTCAGCCGTTTTTTCCTGCAGTTTTTCAAAGTAGGTTAGTATTTGATCCTTGCTTTCAATAATATTTTTTAAGAACATACCCAATTGCTGAACAAAAAAGAAAATCAACAATCCTACACTGATAAAAATAAGGAAGGTACCGAGAAAGGAAGAAAGGGCTTTTCCCGCTCCTGTGCTGTTTTCGAACCATTTGATCACCGGAAAGATGAGGGTGGAAAAAAATATCGCGAACGTGAATGGTATTAATAAGGAAGAGCCATAGTAGAGAGCTGCTATTACCAGGACTCCAAAAATGAGAATTGAATTGGCTTTTTTAAGTTTTTGTATCCTCAAATTTCCGATTTTTAAAATTCTCTGCTCATAACACCTATATAAGATAAATAATTAATCGTCATTTCTATTGCACCTACTAAAAGTTTAAAGAATTTATAAGAGAGGTGGATATTTCTCAGTGACCTTTGTTAAGCTCTGCTTAATTTTTTGGCAATTGCAGGCAATCTCTCTACTTTAGTAGCACTAACTAATTAAACAAATAGTATTATGAAGCGTATTTATTTTTCACTGTTATTCTCTGCCGCTATATTCTTCACAGGGTGCAAAAATGAAAACACCACAGCCGAAGACAGGGTGGAAGAAAACGTGAATGCCACCCAGCAGGATATGACCCAAGAAGCTGAAATGGAAGAAGAGTCTCGGGAGTTAACAGTCCAAATGGAATCAAAAAGCAACAGTGATCTTACGGGTACGGTAACCTTTACTCAGGAAAAAGGAGAAGTTACCATGACTGCCGAATTTACCGGATTAAAAGAAGGAATGCACGCAATCCACCTTCACGAAAAAGCAGATTGTTCAGCTGACGACGGAACCTCAGCAGGAGGCCACTGGAACCCTACTTTTGAAGACCATGGAGAATGGGGTAGTGATAAAGGCTACCATCGTGGGGATATTGGAAACTTTGACGCCAATGCTGACGGGAAAGGAAGTATCACTTTTACAACAGACAAATGGTGTATAGGTTGTGAGGATGAGAAAAAGAACATCCTTGGTAAAGCTGTTATAGTACATGAAGGAGCAGACGATTTTACTTCCCAGCCAAGCGGTGCTGCGGGCACCAGAATAGGATGTGGTGTGATAAAAGAATAAATTGTTCTCTGCAGAAAACTAAAAAAGCGGCTTTACAGCCGCTTTTTTAGTTTTCATTACGTACAGAAGAAATTTGTCACACCTTTTTTTGATCTGTCTCGAGATTCTTTTTGTTGCTTTTAAAAGGCCGTATGATTAGACGTGCCGCCTTATCAAAATTGATATAATTGTAGATCCAGTTAAAAAATGTGACAATTCTGTTCCTGAAGCCTACCAAAAAATATAAGTGAATAAACATCCACAAAAACCAGGCGAAAAATCCGCCAAACCGCATTTTTCCCATGTCAACAACCGCTTTGTTTCTCCCTACAGTAGCCATTGTTCCTTTATCATTGTACTCAAAAGGAACTAACTCCTGTTTATTTAACAGCCTCATGATATTTTTTGCGAGGTGTTTTCCTTGCTGAATAGCAGGCTGTGCTACCATGGGGTGACCTTTAGGGTATCTTTGATTTTTCATCAAGGCTATGTCCCCTATGGCAAAAATGTTTTCATAGCCAACTACCTGGTTGAACACATTAACCTCATACCGGTCTGCCCTTTCTATAACCGCCGAAGCATTCAAACCTTTAACCGGTGCGCCCGAAACCCCTGCTGCCCAGATAAAAGTGGAGGTCTTAAAGTTTAATCCTTCTTTATTGGTAATAACTGTTTCTCCATCATACTCCTGTACCATGGTATTGAGATGTATTTCCACTCCCAGTTCTTTAAGGAATTTATGTGCAGATCGGGAAGCTTTGTCACTCATTGGAGGTAAAACCCGGTCCAGCCCTTCTACAAGATGTATTTTCATTTCTGCAGGATCCAGATCCCTGAAATCCCTTGGGACAATATGATTTCTTACCTCAGCAATCGCACCGCACAGCTCCACTCCTGTAGGTCCCGCCCCGGCAATAACAAAATTCAACAGAGCTTTTCTAGCTTCAGGATCTTCGGTGATTACCGCCTGCTCCAGGTTTTCCAGGATAAGACTGCGTATGTTCAATGCCTGCGGAATGGTTTTCATCCACATAGCATGTTCTTCGATGCTTTTATTTCCGAAGAAATTGGTTTTAGAACCGGTTGCCAGCACCAGGTAATCGTAACTGAGCTCTCCAATTGAGGTTTTTATCTTATTTTCTAATGGAATGATCTCCTGCACATCGGCCAATCGAAAATATCCATCTTTGCTGCGCCTTGTGATCTTTCTGAGTGGATAAGCAATCGAGTCGGGTTCCAGCCCCGAGGTGGAAACCTGGTATAACAGCGGCTGGAAAGTGTGATAATTATGACGATCCAGGAGAATCACCTGAAGTTTTTCTTTCAACAAATGTTTAGCCAGTGAAATCCCCGCAAAACCACCTCCCACTATGACCACCCTGGGATTTTCTGAAATTGGAATATTCATAATGAAATACGTATTTTTTCAAAGTTATTGTTTTAAAGATAAGCGAACGAGGGTGAAAATAATTTTAAGCTTTTTGTAACAAGCAACAAAAATGATCTACATATAGGTGCTAACCATCATTGTGAAGAAAGAACTTGAACATCAATTTGTAACTAACCTGGAGAGGCACCAGAACATTGTGCACAAGATTTGTCGCATGTACACTAATGACAAGCACTCACACAATGATCTTTTCCAGGAGATAACCATTCAGCTGTGGAAAGCTTATCCCAAATTTAGGGGTGATGCTAAATTCAGCACCTGGATGTACAGGGTAGCCCTTAATACCGCTATAACTCTTTATAGAAAGTCCAAAAGAGATATAAAAACCCAGGATTACGACGAAGTAAGCTTTAAGATCAAAGCAAAGGAATATGATGATGAAACTGAACAGCAATTAAATTTAATGTATAAAGCAGTAAAAGAATTAAACGACATTGACAAGGCACTTGTATTCTTATATTTGGAGGATCAATCTTACCGGGAAATTTCAGAAACGCTGGGGATCACAGAAGTGAATGCACGGGTAAAGATGAACAGGATCAAGAAAGCACTCAAAAGTATTTTAAATCCGTAGTTAAAGATGGATGAACTCGATATTTTAAAACAGCACTGGAAAAAGCAGGAAGAAGATCTTCCCAGGCTCTCCTACGAAGAGATCTACAAAATGATTTGGAAAAAATCTTCCTCAATTGTGAAGTGGATCTTTGTAATAAGTATTCTTGAGCTGTTGCTATCAACCCTACTGAGCATTGGTCTTGCTGATGCAGATTACTGGGCTGATATGGAAGAGCTACACCTTAAAAACTTCACTATTGGGCTATATATCTTTAGTTATAGTGTCACCTTCTACTTTATTTTCAGGTTCTACAGGAATTATCAAAAAATTTCAGCTACAGATGATGCTGCCACCCTTATGAAAAATATCCTGAATACCCGAAGAACGGTGAAGACTTATATTGCCTTCGTTCTTATTACCTCAGGGCTTTCGGCTGTTATTATAGCCATATTTTCAATTAGAAACCATCAGTTGGCAGCCCAGGCAGAGGAGGCTTCCAAATACACTTTTGACCTACTGGATTGGGTAAAGTTCATCACGGCAGGAGTAATTATCCTTGGAGTATTTTTGTGTGCACTATGGCTCTTTTATAAACTTATTTATGGGATTTTACTGAAAAGGTTAAAGCGTAACTATAGAGAATTGAAAAAATTGGAAATGTAATTATGATAATCAGCTCCCTTTTTTTTAACGTAGAAAGTTTTTCCGAAAAGGAACAGAAAGAGTTGAATAAGCTGAACAAATTGATAAGTGCACTTAATAACAGGAATATTCCTAAAGAACTGGCAAATAAAATAGACTCGAAAATCACCTTTTTGAACAACCTGCAGGACGATCAAAAATACATAAAGAAAGTACAGAAAATAAATTTGGAAATCCTGAAGTGGATTGAGCAAGAATTGAAACTTGTGCCCAAAAACTACTATACGAATCTCTGGATGCCATTGGGGATGTCTGCCTTTGGTTTACCAATTGGGGTAGCCATTTTTGCCGGTACAGGCAATCCAGCCTTTATAGCCGTAGGCTTACCCATTGGTTTAGGGGTGGGCAGTATGTATGGGGCTTCTCTTGATAAAAAGGCAGAAGCTGAAGACAGAGTCCTGAAATATTCAGAATAATTTAAACCTCTCCTTCCACATCCCATTTTCTGGTCTTGTTGAGGGCTTCCATGGCCTCCAATTCTTCCCGCGGGATAACTTTTAGGAAAGAAGAATGCTGTTCAATAGCGTATTCCAGCTTTTCCACGATCTCCTCTATTGATTCATTTTCATAGTCAATAATTAAGGGTTCTTTGATCTGGAAAGATTGAAGTATTCCCCTTTTTTTAATGCGCAAGCCTTTTTTATCAAAGGATCTTCGGAAGCCATCGATCACAATTGGAATGACAATAGGTTTGTATTGTTTAATAATGTGTGCCGTTCCCTTTCGAATAGGTTTAAAGGGTTTTGTGGTCCCCTGAGGAAAAGTGATGACCCATCCATCTTCCAATGCGATCCCAATATTTTTAGTATCTCCAGGATTAACTTCCCTTTGCACCTCCTGTCCTTTTTCCCTCCAGGTACGCTCAACTGAAACTGCGCCGGCATAAGCCATTAAACGGGTAAGGAGCCCTGCCTTCATGGTTTCTTTTGCGGCTACATAATACATATTAAGTTTTGGTTGCCACAGGTATCCTACGTTCCTAATGTTATCAACTCTTCCGCTAAGAGCGGCATTAAAAACATGAAACATGGCGGTGACATCAGCGAAATAAGTTTGATGATTGGAAACAAAAAGTACATTCCGGTCGGGAAGATTTTTTATGATCTCAGATCCTTCTATCTTCAGTTCATTGAATCCCCGATAGCGCCTGTGGGATAACACTCCGAAAAGCCTGATCAGCCATTTTTTAAAAAAAAGATAATGTCCAAAAGGATTCTTTTTCAATAATCCCATACTTCCCTTACATTTTATTCAGAATGCGAAGATACTTAATTCTACAGTTACAGCATCTGCTTTAAAATATCTTTCATCTCACTCAGCATCATGGCGGTCGCTCCCCATACCACATGCCCGTTCAGCAAAAAAGCGGGAACCTCGATATTGGACGCATAGGAGGTACTAAGGGTTTGCCTGGTGAGACAGGATTCACTGAGAAATTCGTCGATATCGATTTCAAGAACAGCCTCCACCTCCTCTTCCTGTGGGACTAAAAGAGGGGTTCTTTCCATAAGTCCTAAATATGGTTGTACCCAAAAGTTGCTTGGAGGAATATATAGCCGAGTCAATTCTCTAAGTACGGTCACTTCCTGGCGTGGAATTCCTACCTCCTCTTCGGTTTCCCTTAAAGCGGTATGCATCAGGTTCAGGTCCTCTTCCTCTACCCTGCCCCCGGGAAATCCCACCTGGTTAGAGTGCACTCCTTTATAGCTCTTTCTAAGGATCAACACAAACCGCGTCTCTTCCTGTTCCCCGGGATAAAATACCGCCATCACGGCTGCCTGCTTTGGCTTTTTTTGTTCAATATCCAGACCTTCCAACTCCTGAAGACGAAGCATGGGGGCCAATTTGTAGTGGGCTTCCTCCCCGGGAAGCTTTATTTTTCTTAATTTCGGACTCCTATTTAGAAATTGTTCGAATTCCATGACACGTTATCTTTTGATCCTCTGCTCAATTCTCATTCTTACATCCTGTGAAGATAAGAAATCCTCTTCACAAAACACTGCTACCCCGGCTTCTGAAACATCAGAAAAAACAGATTCTGTGAAAGAGGAAAAGGGGGCATCAAAGCAGGCTGAGGCTCAAAAGAAAAGACCGCACGGGCCGCTCATTGTGCAGGAAGAATTGATCCCGTTCCTCACCCAATACGGCAAGGAAAATCCTGAGGATAAGGTCAGGATCAAAACCAGGTTTGGGAATATCGATGTTGAATTATTTCGTGACACTCCCCTGCACCGGGCCAATTTTATTTTCCTGGTGAAGCATGATTATTTTGATGAAACTTTCTTTCATCGGGTAGCAGAAGGGTTTGTCGTTCAGGGTGGAAACTCAGATAATCCCAGCACCAATAAGAAGCGACATTATATTGGAGACTATCTTATTCCAAGTGAATTTGAAGCCGGCCATACACATGTTCGCGGAGCCTTTTCAGCGGCAAAATATGCTGAACAAAATGTTAGTAAGGCTTCCTCGCCGTATGAATTCTTTATTGTTCAAAGTGAACGGGGCGCCCATCATTTAGATAATGACCACACAGTATTTGGAAGGGTTATTGCCGGAATGGATGTAGTTGATGAGATTGCCCAGGTCAAAGTGGACCAGGGAGAGTGGCCGTTACAGAACATTTACCTGCACGTAGAGATTCTGGACTGAGTTCATTGCCGAGTATAATACGTGTAATCTTTTAACACGGTTTCAATAAACGTAGTAGCGTTTGTTGTAGGCACCACTTCAAGCAGTGAAGAGAGCTTTGTTGAAAGAGAACTAATTACCCGGTAATTAGAATTTGCCAGCGCATCCCTGTAAAGCATCCTAATAGCCTGTACATCCCTGTCTGAAAGCACAGAGACCTGTGGATAAACCGGAGTATAATTTTGAGGCACCTCGTAAAGCAGCATTTGGTCCATGTCTACCCTCTCTTTTTCAGAGATAACTGTAGTACCCGCAGCAAGATCACCCAGGCGTTGGCCTTTTCCGTTGAGAAGTATGGTTACTACAGCAACACTGCCACTGGTAAGGGTAATATCTACTA
>CAZVKA010000019.1:0-28200 GCA_964627595.1 uncultured Flavobacteriaceae bacterium
CTTAATTAAAATTGCTATGCGTGCATAATAAAAAAATAGTAATTTTATCCCAAAATAGTAAGATGTATAAGAAAGAATTCGAAATAAGATGGAGTGATATTGATGCGAACCGGCACCTGGCCAATACCGCATATATCAATTTTATGAGTCATACCCGAATGGGCTTTTTAATGGAAAACGGTTTTGGGCAGCAGGAAATGGCTCAACACAATTTGGGTCCCGTGGTTTTCTATGAACATATTTACTATTTCAGAGAAGTCTTTGCCGGGAAGCCCGTGACGGTAACTCTTCAATTGAAAGGTCTTTCTGAGGACGGAATGTATTTTGAGTTCACTCACGACTTTTACGACCACAAAGGGCGAAATTTTGCCAGTTGTGAAATGATGGGAGCCTGGATCGATCTGAAAGAAAGAAAACTTACCGGTTTGCCTCCTGAACTTTTTGAAAAGCTGAACAACCTCGATCATACTTCAGATTTCAGGGTGCTTACCCGGGAGGATACCCGTAAATTCGGAAGGAAACCAAAAGATGATGTTACCCTCACTGACCTGTAGGTTTGGGTTTGCGGGTTACCATGTAAACTCCTGCAAAAACCAGAAGTGCGGCTGATATCTTTACCAGGTTTAGGGAATCTGCTCCCGTAGCCACGGCATAAATGATGGCGATCAATGGCTGCAGGTAAATAAAGGCACTTATGGTTGCCGCGCTCAATTCTTTAAGTGCAAATACATTCAGTAGGTAGGTTAAAAAAGTGGTGCCTACAACGACAAATGCCATCTTGAGTAGAGCATCCATGGGTAGTGTTTTCCATTCCACATCCAAAAATTCATTCAAGGTAATAGGTAAATTGATCACTACCGCAAATAGGAATAGCCATTTCATGAGGGTGAAAGGGTGATATTTTGAAGTAAGGGGTTTCACCAGGATCAGGTAAAGCCCGTAAGAAAGGGCGTTAATGATCACCAATAGGTTTCCCACCGGAATATTCGGGGCGTTGCTAGTTGATTCCTTGCTAAAAAATACGAGTGCAACGGCTCCTGCGAGTCCGGTAATGATCCCGGCAGATTTAAGGAAAGTGATCCTCTCCTTGATCAAAATAGCAGCAAGGATGAGTACCAGGATAGGGGAAATGGTGATGATCACCGAGCTGTTAATTGGAGTGGTGAGACTGAGTCCTTTAAAGAAAAGGAGCATATTGATCACCATTCCAAAGATGGTACATCCCAGTAGCCGTGGCCAGTCGCTGGTGGCGATCTTCTCTTTAGGTCCCCAGAAGCTTATGAGCCAAAAAAGGATTGCTGCACCAGACACCCTTAGCAGAATAAACCCGAAAGGCTCAATATGCATGGGCATCAATCCCTTTGCAACTGTATGGTTGATCCCGTATATGGTGCTGGCCCCGGTTGCTGCCAGGATCGCCAGCAGTCTTTTATCCATGTAAAGATTCTTTTGCCGCAGCAACAGTAGATTTTGAGTTGCCGATAAAGATCTCCAGGTCCTTTACTATCACAGGCCTCTTTAAGAAGGTATAGTGCTCCAAAAGGAGATTTTTATAATCTTCCTTTGTAAGCTCTTTATTCTTTAGATCTCTTTCCTTGTAAAGTCTTGCCCTCTTGTTAAACAGGTTTTCATAGCTTCCGGAGCGTTTTCGGAGTTCTTCCAGTTGAGCTGCTGTCAAGGGCTCTTTTTTTATATCCTGTAGGATGTAAGAATCGGGCGGGTTGAGCTCCTTTAAAATTCGTTTACAGGTATCGCAGGTTGATAGATAGTAGATTTTCTTCATTTCTTTTTTTGCAAAACTATTGAATCTTGAGAAATGACTGTACTTCTTGCAGTGGTATTTCCAAATAGAAATCTCCGGTGGCATAGGGAGCTATTTCATAAGAATTGTAGATCAGTATTACGTGCTCATCTGTGAAGCCAATGTTTGCCGGTAAATGGAAAGTTTCATTTTCGAACCAGAAACCGGTGCTGTTAATATTTGCATCAGCAGGAATCTCCTGTTCCTTCCGGAATTTTTCTTCTACATACTTTTTGAAATCTGGAGTGAAAATATCCTTCCAGGTCAGTGTTTTTCCGGTCTCTGGATCAAAATTAAGGAAATGCAAACTTTTGTAGCCATGAGCACCTCCGCTGAAGATTTCGGTGGTGATCCCTATGGATATAAGAACCTCGTCCCTTTTGTAAATACTTTCATTAACGTAAGCTTCCCACGGTGGTTCCTGTGAGAATTCTTCGGCGGCTTTGCGGTATTCAGAAATAAAAGTGGAAGCGAGTTCTTCAAGATCTTTGATTCTTGAATTTTCTTCGGAAGAAATAATGCTTATCACGTGCTCCTGCAATACCCGGTTGATATTTTCTGTAACTCTTTCGGGTCCTTTTGCCCTTAGCACTTCAAGAGAAATAACAGTACAATCATATTCGGCAGTATCACAATTTTCTCCTACTTTTTTTTCGATCGTTTGTTTTTCAAACCGAAGTGGCAGTTCTGTTGTCTTTTTTTCGTCTTCACATGCGGAAATTAGAAGAAAAACCATCAGGAGCCGAAAAATTCTGTAAGTCATGGGAATATTGTGTTAAACTGTTCTGAAAGGTACGGGCTATTTTGAGAAAGCCCAAAGTGAATAGTAAATTTGTCTCTCGAAATAGCCCGAATTATGAAATTCAACACCAAGACAATTCATGGAGGACTGGAAAATATAGATCCTGCTTACAATTCTGTAATGCCTCCTATTTACCAAACCACCACTTACAAGCAAAGTACTCCTGGTAGTCACAAGGGATTTGAGTATTCCCGCAGCGGCAATCCTACGCGCAGTGCTTTGGAAAGGGCTTTGGCCAGTATTGAAAATGGAAAACACGGGCTTGCCTTTGGATCTGGACTTGCTGCCATAGATGCGGTAATGAAATTATTCAAGCCTGGGGATGAGATCATTTCTACTAATGACCTTTATGGAGGGTCTTACCGGCTGTTCACCCAGATCTTTGAAAAATTAGGGGTAAAATTCCATTTTGTGGGGATGCACGAGGCCGGGAAAATAGAGGATTATATAAATCAGAATACTAAAATGATCTGGGTGGAGACCCCCACGAACCCCATGATGAACATCATTGATATTGAGGCGGTCTCTAAAATTGCTATAAAACACGATGTACTTTTAGCAGTAGACAACACCTTTGCCACAGCTTACCTGCAGCAGCCCCTTGAGATGGGGGCAGACATTGTAATGCATAGCGCCACGAAATACCTTGGAGGACACAGTGATGTGGTTATGGGAAGCCTTGTAGTAAGAGATGAAAAATTGGCTCAAAAATTACATTTTATTCAAAATGCCAGTGGAGCAATCTGTGGGCCAATGGATAGCTTTCTGGTACTAAGGGGAATCAAGACTTTGCATATTAGGATGCAGCGTCACTGTGAAAACGGTGCTGCGGTGGCTAACTTCCTGAAGTCGCACCCTATGGTAGACAAGGTCTATTGGCCGGGGTTTGAGGACCACCCGAACCATGATATCGCGAAAAAACAGATGAAAGGTTTTGGCGGAATGATCTCCTTTACGACTTCTGATGGTACGCTTGAAAGTGCAGTGAAGGTGGTTGAAAAATTAAAAATATTCACTCTTGCTGAATCCCTTGGAGGGGTAGAGTCTCTGGCCGGTCACCCTGCCAGTATGACCCATGCTTCCATTCCGAAGGAAGAAAGAGCTAAGATCGGAATTGTAGATTCCCTCATTCGCTTAAGTGTGGGAATTGAGGATGAAGAAGACCTGGTAAATGATCTTAAGCAGGCATTAAAATAGTTATTTCCTGGTGCCAGCAAACTGTACAGAAATACTATTTTGAGGATTTTCTTATTTTAAAAGTTGAGATAGTAAATGTACCCGAAATTTAACCAGAACATCATGTCATTAAATTTATTCTGGGGATTGTCATGGTCCAGCCCGTCAATCCAGTCTGTATCGTAGTACCTCCACTGGAAATTGGCTACCAGGTCACTAAAGACATTTAACTTATACCTCATTCCAGTTCCAAAGGTTATTGACCAGGTGGAACCCGGTTCCTGGCTTACGCCCCCCACAAAAGTGTGAAAAAGATTGTCTTCTAGGGGTCCTAAAGTTGAATAAGTGTATGGATCGTAATCTACAAAACTGAAACCAATGCTCACGAATGGGGCTATGGGATATGCAAAAGCAGTATAATCCCTGATGCTGAAAGGATAATACTCTAAATGAGCGCCCATTTCGAAAACTTTGGTATTGCCTATCATCCCTCTTAGCTTTTCACCGTCAGGTCCAGATTTTCTCGCGATGGGTCCAAAATGATTGAGTTCCCCCCAGTGATAATCAACCTCTGCTCTTATTCTAAAATGATCATTGAAGTAAGTGTCCCTGGTGTAGCAGTCACAATCTGCGCGGTAAGCAAAATTGAGGTAATAGACCAAACCCACTCCCATTCCCGTATTTGAAGTATTGGTTTCCAGGTTATAACGAAGTCCGTAATCTGTGTAATAAGCCACCGGGCCCGCCACTACTCCTATTTCCTGTCCCAATATTCCCACCTGTGCATGAGCGGCATTCTTTCCGAAGAAAAAGAACAGCAGTAGCGGAATGATGGTTTTGGTGATCTTGGTCATTTCATAATCGGCTCTAAACAAATATATAAATTTCTAATCCAGAAATAGACTTATTATGACCCCTTCAGAAATACCTTAAAATAAAAAGGAATATAAAAATTTTAAGACCTTTCTTTTGGAGAAACCGTATATTTGCCGGTAATTAAAAAAAACGTTTTCGTTAAAACAAAATTTAGCCAAAACCATGGAAAAAAATGTACAAGAATTCCTGGATAGCGTTTCTAAAAGAAACAGTAATGAACCCGAGTTTCTACAAGCGGTTCATGAAGTAGCAGAAACTGTAATTCCTTTCATTGAAAAAAATAAAAAATACCAAAACAAGAAGTTGTTAGAGCGTATGGTAGAACCTGAAAGAGTGATCATGTTCAGGGTGCCATGGATCGATGACAACGGTGAGGTGCAGGTAAACCGCGGTTTCCGTATCCAGATGAACTCTGCGATAGGACCATATAAAGGAGGTTTGCGTTTTCACCCGTCGGTGAATCTTTCCATTCTTAAATTCCTTGCATTTGAGCAGGTGTTTAAGAATAGTTTAACTACCCTGCCTATGGGTGGAGGTAAAGGGGGATCTGATTTTGATCCAAAAGGAAAGTCAGATAACGAAGTGATGAAATTCTGCCAGAGCTTTATGACCGAGCTGCAGCGTCACATTGGTGCCAATACTGATGTTCCTGCCGGTGATATTGGAGTTGGCGGACGTGAAGTAGGTTACCTGTACGGGCAGTACAAAAGACTTAGAAATGAATTCACCGGAGTATTGACCGGAAAAGGTCTTTCTTACGGTGGTTCGTTGATTCGACCTGAAGCTACCGGTTACGGGAACGTGTACTTCGCAGAAAACATGCTGAAGACTAAAGGAGACTCTATAAAAGGTAAAACTGTGGTAGTTTCGGGATCAGGAAACGTGGCGCAGTACGCTGCCGAAAAAGCCACCCAGCTGGGTGGTAAGATAGTGACCATGTCTGATTCTTCGGGTTATATCCTTGATGAGGAAGGTATCTATGCAGAAAAACTTGCCTTTATCATGGAACTTAAAAATGAGAAAAGAGGCAGGATCAAGGAATACGTTGATCAATATCCTAACGCGAAGTATTTCGAAGGAGAAACTCCGTGGAATGTGAAGTGTGACATCGCGCTTCCTTGCGCTACTCAAAATGAGCTACATGAGGATGATGCGAGGGCTCTTGTGAAAAATGGATGTATTTGTGTGGGAGAAGGTGCGAACATGCCTTGTACTCCCGAAGCAATTGCTGTCTTCCAGGAGGCGAAGATCCTTTTCTCTCCGGGGAAAGCTTCAAACGCCGGGGGCGTTGCAACTTCAGGACTTGAGATGTCGCAAAACTCTTTAAGGTTCAACTGGACTTCAGAAGAAGTAGATACCAAGTTGAAGCAGATCATGAACGATATCCACGCGCAGTGTGTGCAGTTTGGAACTGAGGAAGGTGGATATGTAGATTATGTAAAAGGTGCTAATATTGCCGGTTTCGTAAAAGTTGCCGATGCCATGCTGGCTCAGGGAGTAGTCTAATTCTTTAAATGATGATATCTGAAAAGCCGCTTTTTGCGGCTTTTTCTTTTTTTAATCCCAAAAGGATTTAATGTATTTTTGGAGTTGCCGATAAGAGCCGAATTTTAATAATTCTGAAGAAGACAAATAATTTCTCATGTTGATCACCACCAAAGCTATTGTTTTTAGTGCGCTCAGGTACGGCGAAGCTGATCTTATCGTGAAATGTTTTACAGAAAAAGAAGGCTTAAAATCCTATTTATTGAGAGGGATTCTCAAATCTAAAAAAGGTAAATTAAAAACTTCCCTTTTTCAACCTCTGACCCAGCTGGAGATCCAGGCTACCCATAAAGACAAGGGGACCCTGGAATACATCAGGGAGGCCAGGCTTAATTTCCCTTACCAAAGCTTGCATACCAATATCCTGAAGTCTACGGTAGTGATGTTCCTTTCTGAAGTCTTGCGGAATGCGATTAAAGAAGAGGAGAAGAACCTTCCGCTGTACAAGTTCCTGGAGGAATCACTTTTAAAATATGATAACGAGGAAAAAACAGCGAATTTTCATTTAATGTTTTTACTGGAGTTGACCAGGTATCTAGGTTTCTATCCAGATGATTCTCAAATGGATGGAGATGTTTTCAACCTTCTGGATGGTAACTTTCAGAACAGGGAAACCAATAATAGCTGTATTTCCGACGAAAATGTTGCCGTTTTAAAACAGGTCTTAGGCACAAACTTTGATGACCTATCGAGCATAAAAATGAACCAGATCACCCGATCCCGGTTTTTGTTAATGCTGCTGAATTATTACGAAATTCACCTGCAGGGTTTTCATAAACCTAAATCTTTAGGGGTGCTTAATGAAATTTACAGTTAATGAGACTGATCTTCTGCTTTATTCTCTTATTCTTCACCACAATTTTACGATCGCAGGAAATTACAGTTCTTGATAAAGAATCTGGGGAGCCAATTTTCAATGTAGCCATTTTTAATAAGGATAAAAGCAAAAGCACCCTCACTAATTTCGACGGAAAGGCTAATATCTCTGCGTTTTCTGAAGGAGAGATCATATTTTTTAAACATATGAACCACCGTCAGTATCATACTACCAAACGACAAATTCTACAAAGAAAAAGCCGTGTGTTATTGGTAGCTGAACAGAATACCCTTGATGAGGTGGTGCTCTCGGTTTCTGGATTTCAGCAACAAAAAAGAGATATTCCTCAGAAGGTGGTCAGCATTAATCAGCAGGATATTATTTCAGCCAGTCCTCAAACCGCGGCAGATCTTCTTGAGAGTACAGGGCAGGTGTTTGTTCAAAAAAGCCAGCTGGGTGGGGGAAGTCCCATGATCAGAGGTTTTGCCACCAACCGGCTGCTGATCACGGTAGATGGAGTGCGAATGAATACCGCTATTTTCCGTGGGGGAAATGTTCAGAATATTGTATCCATTGATCCTCTGGCGGTAGAAAAAGCAGAAGTGGTAATTGGAGCCGGTAGCGTGATTTACGGTAGTGATGCGATAGGTGGAGTGATGAATTTTTTCACTCTTGATCCGGTATATTCAACAGTCAAAGGAGGGTCTTTTTCAGGCAAGGCTTATACCCGTTATGCTACTGCTAATGAAGAAAAAACGGGACATTTCGATATCACCTACGGGAAGGAAAAATGGGCGCTGCTCACCAGTTTGAGCTATTCAGATTTTGGAGATATGAAGATGGGAAGTCACGGCCCAAAAGAATACCTGCGGCATGAGTATGTGGTGCGCAGAGAGGGACAGGATATTGTGGTGCCCAATGAAGATCCCAGAGTGCAGGTGCCGACGGGTTACGATCAGGTGAACGTTTTGCAAAAGATACGTTATAGCCCTTCAGCAGAGTGGGATTTTGGAATGGGAGTGATCTATACGACCACCTCAGATTATCCGAGGTATGACAGGCTTTATCGCCAACGAAATGGACAACTTCGAGCCGCTGAATGGTACTATGGGCCACAAACCTGGCTTCAGGGAAACTTTAATATTGATAAGGTAGGAAACGGAGATGTGTATGATAATGCCAAATTTACTGCGGCTTACCAGATGTTTGAAGAGGGGCGTAACGATCGTGATTTCGGAAGCGAAACATTATTCGAGACAGATGAGCATGTGGATGCCTGGTCTGCTAACCTGGACTTCGAAAAGGAATTCTTTGGGAGCAAATTTTTCTACGGCCTTGAATACGTACTAAACACAGTAAGTTCTACAGGAAAGGAAACCAATATTATTACCGGGGAGCGATTTACCGGCACGTCTAGGTATCCCGATGATTCAGATTGGCAATCCATGGCGGCCTACGGAAGTTTGCAGTGGAAGATAAAACCTGATCTCACCCTCCAAACTGGAGCCCGCTATAACCATATACTATTGAATGCTGACTTCGCTGAGGAAATTTATGATTTTCCCTTTTCCGAAGCTAAAATCAATACCGGTGCCTTTACCGGAAGTGCAGGTTTGAACTGGCAACAAAATGAAACTCTGGGATGGCAACTCAATCTTTCTTCAGCTTTTAGAGCGCCCAATATTGATGATGTAGGGAAGATCTTTGATTCTGCCCCGGGAATGGTGGTGGTTCCAAATCCAGATCTAAAACCGGAAACTGCCTATAATGCCGAGCTAGGAATGCGGCTGAATTTTGATGGTGCAGTTCAACTGGATTTAGCCGGTTATTATACTCATCTTGATGATGCTATGGTGCGAAGGAATTTTGAGCTTAACGGGGAGACGGTGATAGATTACCAGGGAGAGCCCAGCAGGGTGCAGGCGATCCAGAATGTTGCCAAAGCTTATGTCTACGGGTTTGAGGCAGGAACCAAAATCAAATTTTCAGAGCAGTTAAAATTTAATTCCCAGATGAGTTTGACCCAGGGAGAGGAAGAACAGGAAGATGGAACTACAGCTCCTTTGAGACATGCAGCACCATTTTTCGGGAATGCACACCTGGTATGGGATAATGAGGTGTTGCGTTTCGACCTCTTTACAATTTATAATGGACAAATCTCTTATGAGGATCTTGCTCCCGAAGAGCAGAATAAAGCCTATCTCTATGCAGTAGATGAGCAGGGAAATCCTTACTCACCACAATGGTATACCCTTAATTTCACCACCCAATACAGAGTCGGAAAAGGCTGGCTTGCCACCGCTTCCTTAGAGAATATTACAGATCAGAGGTACCGCACCTATTCCTCGGGAATAGCGGCTGCAGGACGTAATTTCATTCTCGCCTTACAATATTCTTTTTAGGAATGAAGGGTATTTTGCAGGGTCAGAGAGAATTGTAAGCTGAAAACTTTTGAAGGTCAAGGTTTTCCCGAATTAACCCCTTCTTTTTATCAAAAATCATTATTTTCGCGCATCTATTTGAAAGACCGAAATAATGAGCGCAAAGTTCCCTGAATATAAAGGACTTGACCTGCCAAAAGTAGCAGAAGAAATTCTGGATTTTTGGAAGGAGAATGATGTTTTTGAAAAGAGTGTAACCACCCGTGAAGGCAAAGAGCCTTTTGTGTTTTTCGAAGGACCTCCTTCTGCTAATGGCCTACCGGGGATTCACCACGTAATGGCACGTGCCATTAAAGATATTTTTTGCCGTTTCAAAACCCAAAAAGGGTATCAGGTAAAACGTAAAGCGGGTTGGGATACCCATGGTCTTCCCATTGAATTAGGAGTAGAAAAAGAACTGGGGATCACAAAGGAAGATATTGGGACTAAGATCAGTGTAGAAGAATACAACGAAGCTTGTAAGAATGCTGTAATGCGTTACACTGATGTTTGGAATGACCTCACTGTAAAAATGGGGTATTGGGTAGACATGGATGACCCATACATCACCTACAAATCCAAATACATGGAGACCGTATGGTGGTTGCTTTCCCAGATATACAAAAAAGGGCTTATTTACAAGGGCTATACAATACAACCTTACTCTCCAAAGGCAGGAACAGGATTGAGTTCTCATGAACTTAACCAGCCTGGTACCTATCAAGACGTTACCGATACTACGGTCACTGCAATGTTTAAGGCTAAAAAAGAAACTTTGCCCCAATTTCTCTCTGAAAAAGAGGGGGATATTTTCTTTATTGCATGGACGACCACTCCATGGACGTTACCTTCAAACACCGCGCTTACAGTAGGTCCAAAGATAGAATACATAACTGTAAGAACTTATAACCAGTACACTTTTCAGCCAATTACTGTAGTGGTGGCAAAGGAGCTGGCCGAAAAACAGTTCGACAAAAAATTTAAAAAAGTAACTTCTGAAGAGGATCTTTACCAGTACAAAGAAGGCGATAAGAAAATACCATTTTTGATAGGTGAAGATTTCTTGGGGAAGGATTTGGAAAATATTCAATATGAGCAGCTGTTGCCTTATGCGCAGCCATACGAGCATCCAGAAAATGCTTTCAGGGTAATTCTTGGGGACTTTGTTACCACCGAAGACGGTACCGGGATCGTGCATACCTCACCTACTTTTGGTGCAGATGATGCCCTCGTTGCCAAACAAGCCTCGCCTGAAGTTCCGCCACTTTTAGTGAAGGATGAAAATGACAATCTGGTTCCTCTTGTAGACCTGCAGGGAAAATTCCGTGAAGAAATGGGAGAATTTGCAGGGAAATATGTTAAGAATGAATATTACGATGAAGGTCAGGCTCCCGAGAAATCTGTTGACGTAGAAATTGCGATCAAATTAAAAGAGGAGAACCGCGCCTTTAAGGTTGAGAAATATGTGCACAGCTATCCAAATTGCTGGAGAACAGATAAACCTATTTTATACTACCCGCTGGATTCCTGGTTCATCAAGGTCACAGAAGTGAAAGACCGTATGCATGAACTCAACCAGCAGATAAACTGGAAGCCAAAATCTACCGGGGAAGGAAGATTTGGTAACTGGCTCGCCAATGCGAATGACTGGAACTTGTCCAGGTCCAGATACTGGGGAATTCCTTTGCCAATTTGGAGAACAGAAGACGGCAAGGAAGAGATCATCATTGGAACCATTGAAGAGCTAAAGGCAGAGATGCAGAAGTCTGTGGAAGCAGGTTTAATGAAAGCTGATCTTTATAAAGATTTTGAGATAGGAAACCTTAGCGATGAAAATTACGATAAGGTTGATCTGCATAAGAATGTGGTGGATAAGATCATCCTGGTTTCAGATTCAGGAAAGCCAATGAAGCGGGAGGCAGATCTTATTGACGTGTGGTTTGACTCCGGTTCTATGCCATACGCGCAGTGGCATTATCCAATGGAGAATACCGAGAAAGTAAAAAAAACCTGGCGAAAAGCCGATTTCATAGCCGAGGGCGTTGACCAGACCCGCGGCTGGTTCTATACCCTGCATGCTATTGCCACCATGATCTTTGATGATGTGGCTTATAAGAATGTAGTATCCAACGGACTGGTACTTGATAAGAATGGGCAAAAGATGTCAAAACGCCTTGGTAATGCGGTAGATCCTTTCGAGACTCTTGCTGCCTTTGGCCCAGATGCTACACGCTGGTACATGATCTCGAATGCCAATCCTTGGGACAATTTAAAATTTGATATTGAAGGAATTTCAGAAGTGCGCCGCAAATTCTTCGGAACCCTTTACAACACGTATTCCTTCTTCTCACTATACGCGAATATTGATAATTTCACCTATTCAGAAGCTAATGTTCCTTTTGAAGAACGACCTGAAATTGATCGCTGGATACTTTCAGAACTACATACCCTTATAGGGAATGTGGATAAATTCTATGCCGATTATGAGCCTACCCGTGCCACACGGGCGATATCAGAATTTGTACAGGAAAATCTGAGTAACTGGTACGTGCGGCTTTGTCGAAGAAGGTTCTGGAAAGGAGAATACGGCCAGGATAAGATATCTGCCTACCAAACCCTGTATACCTGTCTAGAAACGGTAGCCAAGCTGGGTGCCCCAGTAGCGCCATTCTTTATGGACAGATTGTATAAAGATCTTAATAAGGCTACTCAAAAAGAGGAGTTTGAATCAATACATTTGTCAGAATTTCCGTTAGTTCAGGAAGATCTTATCGACAAAGGGCTCGAAAGACAAATGGAAAAGGCGCAAACTGTTTCATCCCTAGTGCTATCTTTGAGAAAGAAGGAAATGATCAAGGTAAGACAGCCTTTGCAGCGGGTGATGATCCCGGTGCTAGATGAGCAGCAAAGGGAGGAGATACAGGCTGTTTCAGATCTTATAAAGTCTGAAGTAAATGTAAAGGAACTTGAATTGATCGATGATGCTTCAGGTATTCTTGTCAAACAGATCAAGCCAAATTTTAAAGTTTTAGGGCCTCGTTTTGGGAAAGATATGAGGATTATCACCCAAAAGATCGACCAATTTACTGCCGATGACATTAAGAAAATTGAGCGTGAAGGGCAAATTGAAGTCGAGGTTAATGGGAAAATGCTTACATTAGAACTTCAGGATGTCGAGATCACTTCCCAGGATATTGAGGGTTGGTTGGTAGCCAACTCCGGAAATATAACCGTTGCATTGGATATTACCATTTCCGAAGACCTGAAAAGAGAGGGGATTGCACGGGAACTGGTGAACAGGATTCAAAATGTTCGAAAAGATTCCGGGCTGGAAGTGACCGACAAGATAGATGTGACCCTACAAAAGGACGGTACAGTCGAGGATGCCGTTCAACAAAATATTGAATATATTAAGAACGAGACTTTAACCGCAAATCTCGACCTTGCGGAAGAAGTGGACAACGGCTTGGAAATTTCTTTTGATGAAGTAGCCACAAAGTTGTTAATTAAAAAACATTAAGAACTATGTCAACAGAAGTAAAAGAACGCTACAGTGATGCGGAGCTGGCAGAATTCAAGGCTTTGATCCTTGCCAAGATTGAAAAGGCTCAGGAACAACTTGAACTTTACAAAAGTGCCTACATGAATGATGGGAATAATGGTACTGATGACACTTCCCCTACCTTCAAAGCTTTTGAAGAAGGAAGTGAGACCATGAGTAAGGAAGCGAATTCCCAGCTAGCCATTCGACAGGAAAAATTCATTAGAGACCTTAAAAACGCTTTAATTAGAATTGAAAGCAAAACTTATGGGATATGTCGGGTTACCGGAAAATTGATCGCGAAGGAGCGGCTAAAACTGGTTCCTCATGCAACTTTAAGTATAGAAGCTAAAAATATGCAGCGATAATTACTTATTAAAAAAATGCTTGACGCTCCATTACCACCTATAAGGTTTTGGAGCGTTTTTTGTTTAAAGGGTGATGACAAAATATATCAACTTATTTCTCCTTTTATTGACCCTGCCCTTACAGGCTCAAAAGGAAACCTCACGTATTATACAGGCGGGTAAGATTGAATCTATTATTGTCGACAGTGATGAAATATACCGGGTCAAGGTAAGATCTGCTCCGGTTAAATCAATCACAATCAAAACAAAAGCAGACGGGGAGTATTTTAATGAGATTAGCATAGATCATAAGATTGTTCATCATACGCTCTACCTGAGTTCCCGATACCGGGAGATCCTGCAGAGCGGCTTTGATAAATTGAGTACTCATAAAGTTTTTGCAATGGAGGTGGAAATAGAGATACCCACCGGGTTGCATGTTGAGGTGCGATCAAATGTGGCTTCTGTTTTTTTAGAGGGTACTTTCGAAGATGTTATTCTGGAATTGAAAAGCGGGCCGGCATTCCTGAGAGACTTTAGGGGGAATGCCGTGGTGAATACCTTTGACGGAAATATTGAAGTGGAAGCCCATGATCCCGAAATAGAGGCAAACACCCGGCATGGAAAGATCATAGTACCTGATTCTGAAATAGGTTCTAACCACTTAAAACTGACAACAATTAATGGTGATATTAAGGTCGTGGAAACTAAATAAAAATAGTATTTTTGGGACCGACTGAAAAATATCCCGATGTCTTTAAAAAAAGCCACTCTTCTCATTATCCTGATCCTGGTAATTGATCAGGTATCCAAATTTTACATTAAGACCAATTTTGCTTTGGGAGATGAAATCAAGGTTTTTGACTGGTTCAGTATACTGTTTGTGGAAAACAAAGGTATGGCATGGGGAGCACAAATCCCCGGGGAATATGGGAAACTTTTACTTACCACCTTTAGATTAATTGCTGTTCCTTTTATTGGCTACTGGCTGTGGGATTCTGTGAGAAAGGGAGGCTCAAAAATTTTAATTGTTGCCATCTCTCTAATATTTGCAGGTGCCTTTGGGAATATTATCGATTCAGTATTTTATGGAGTTTTCTTCGATCATAGTTATAACCAGATCGCTACTTTTATGCCCGAAGACGGCGGGTACGCACCCTTATTATATGGTCATGTGGTAGATATGCTCTATTTTCCTCTTTGGTCTGGCTATCTTCCGGAGTGGCTGCCATTTTGGGGAGGACAGTATTTTACCTTTTTTGAACCTGTATTCAACATTGCCGACTCTGCCATTACCATAGGCGTTTTTCTGTTGCTTATCTTTAATAAGAAAGCTTTCCCGAATGAGGACAAGGAGGAAAAAGCCAGTAAAGAAGTAGAAGGTTAGGCAACGTCCCGGTCAAAGATCTTCTCAAACTTTTTAAGCTCTATAGGTTTAATGAGATAATCTGTTACCATATTAAAGGATTTGGCTCGTTCCAGGTCTCTTGGATCTATTGAAGAACTCACCACATAAAGAGTAATCTTTTTATTAAAGCTGTTCTTGATCTTCACAAATTCACCAAGGAATTCCCAGCCATCCATCACAGGCATATTAAGGTCCAGAAATATGATATCAGGAAGACGTTCCTCACCCATATTTTCCAGAATAGGTCTAAAGTAATCCAGGGCTTCTTTCCCATTCTTAAAAATGATGAGATTTTGAGATAGTTTTTTGATCTCGATGATCTTCTTGACAAGGTTAACATAGATCCTGTCATCATCTATAATGCAGGCCAGTTCTACCGGATGATCCATATGATTTAAAATTTGATTTTAAACGTCGTACCAATGTTTACCGTACTCGTTACCGAAATACTTCCACCCATAGTCTCCACCTGGTTTTTGGTGATGAAAAGTCCAATTCCCTTTGCTTCAGGGTGCCGGTGGAAGGTTTTGTACATTCCAAACATTTTATCGCCATACTCGTCCAGATCTATTCCCATTCCATTATCACTTACCTCAAGGAAATTGGATCCGTTTTGAGAATAAGTTTGTAAATAAATTGTAGGTCTTCGTCCTTTTTGCCTGTATTTAATGGCGTTGGTAATCAAATTTAGTAAAATACTTTCCAGATATTCAGAAATGTAGCTGATTTCGGTCAACTTACCGAAATCAGCGATGATCTCCGCATTTTCCCTTTTGATAAGGGAAGAAGTTGATGCGATCACCACATCCAGGGAGTCTTTGAAATTAACCAGTTGTCGTTCCTTTTTGAGAATAGTTTGGCGGGTCACGATCTCATTGAGATCCATGATCGCTGTCTCCAGGTTTTCTGAAATATTTTCGATATTGGTTAGCAGGTCCAATTTATCTTCTGCTGAACGGGCCTCGGCCAGTAATTGAGAGATGAGACTTAGATTGCTGCTATGGGAGCGCAACTGATGGGAAACAATATGTGCGAAATTGAAGAGACGTGAGTTCTGGGTGGCAATAATGTCCAGGGAGTTCTGGAGATTGAGTTCATTGGTCTTTTGTTCGTCAATGTCCTGGTAAACACCTCTTATACCAATGATCTCCTGCTCCTCATTATAAACCGGCTTTCCCGTTGTTCTTACCCAGAATTCCCTGTTGTGCAAGGTTCGCATTTTAATTTCTACCATGAACGGGATCCCGTATTTCGAACATTTTAGAACCATTTGTTCTACCTGCTCATGATGATCTGGAGCATAAAACTTTAGTTTATCATCTGGGTTTGGCTCATAGTCCATTGGGCAGCCAAGGATCTTTTTGGTGACGTTATCCCAATATACCGCCTGGGTCTTTACATCCAGGTACCAGCCTCCGGTAGAAGTCATTTCGGCGGTTTCCCGGTAGTAAAAGAAATTTTCCTCAATAGTATATTGATCCCTTTTAGCCTGGTGAATATTAACAAAAAGAAGAACGGCCGCATCTGCCAGGCCTTTTTCACGACTTTTTAAATTTCTGCATTCGAACCAGCGGTATTTTCCGTTTTCCAGTTTTAGACGAATCTCTGCTGAAAATGGTTTGTTACGGGAAACAAGCTCTTCAAAATGCTCCCTGAAGTCATACCGATAATCTTTGTGAAGAATATGCTCGAGAAAGAACCCAAATTTGTCATTGCCGGCGTCTGGGTCTCCTATTAAAGAGTTGAAATGCTCAGACCAGGATATTTCTTTGGTCAATAAGTTAATTTTCCAGTAGGCAACATCGAAATCTTCTAGTATACTGTTTAACTGGAGGTCGTTAAGCATTAAAGTCCTTAATTGGTTGGACTAAAAGTAATTGAAAACGTTAAAGTTTACAAGTTTTTGAAATTATATATTTTTTTGGGAGTTACACAGTAGTCAAGAGCAACATCGTGGTGGGTGACTTCTAAGTGTTCTTTTTCGGCTTCAAAAAAAGATATTCCCACCTTAACTACCTCGCCGGTACATTGTGAGAGAAACCGGTCATAAAAGCCTTTTCCGTAGCCTATTCGGTTGCCTTTTTCATCAAAGGCTAACAGGGGTACAAAGACAACTTCAATATTGTGCGGCGGGATCTCTATTCCTGAAACCGGTTCAGGGATCCCCCAGCTGTTCTTTTTAATGATCGTGGAATCGGTAAGCAGGTAGTTCGTAAGTTCTCCACTTTCAAAATCACTTTTTGAAAGAACCACATTTTTGTCTTTTCCCTGCAGAATGTGCAGAATAGCTTGGGTGTCTACTTCTTTTTTTTCTGAAATGCTTAGGAAAAGGTGGTAATACGAAAAATCCCAGATTGGTAATTGCAGTAATTTATTTGCAATTTTAAGACTCCATTCTTCACCCTGCTCCAGGTTAACTTCTTCCCGTAGCTTTTTATACTTCAGCCTGATCTTGTTCTTGTTCATCGCTGCCTCTACTTATTGAAATATGGAAAATGGCATCCCCTTGGTAAACAATAGGAGATTCATTCACATTAATTATATATCCTTCATTGGGAGCTTTTACCTTGTGACGAAGTTTTCCGTACGGGTCTGTAATTGTGGCAATATATTCTCCTCTCTCCACATGTTTTCCGCAGGGGATCTTTACATGCAATAATCCACTGTATTTGGCTCTCATCCAGGTGCTATTTTCTATGCAGATGGTCTCTCCGATAGGTTCAGGAGCTTCAAATTTTGGTTTAAGCATTTCAAAGTGGGCGAGAATCCGCATGATGCCTTCTACTCCCTGTCTGGCGACATCTTTATTGCTGTCTTTGGATTTTCCTCCTTCAAAGAGCAATACCGGCTTCCCTTGTTTGGCACAGGTTTCCCGGTAAGATTTCGTAATGGTTCTTGAAATTATGGTAAACGGCGCATTAAAGATCCGGGCGTAGTGCATGGCCATTTCTTCTCCTTTTTTGATCCTTATCTGTGGTGCATTGAATCGGGCTGCACCCCCGGTATGAAAGTCCAGACAAAAATCGGCTACGGGTAATATCTTATGTACGAACTGGTATGCGAAGCGACTGGCGAGGGAACCATTTTTAGCACCAGGAAAAACCCGGTTTAGATCTCTTCCATCGGGAAATTCCCTGGTCATATTTAGAAATCCAAAAACGTTGATGATAGGAATGCAGATGATCGTCCCACGTGCCGGTTTGTTGATCTCCTTTACAATGATCTGTCTTACTACCTCCACACCATTGATCTCATCGCCATGAATACCGGCTGTGATCAAAATTACGGGTCCGGGCTTCTTGGACCGTTCTATAATAATGGGAACATCTACAGCCGTAGTGGTATAGAGCTTCGCCATATTAAAATTGATGGTAGCGCTCTTCCCGGGATGAATTTTTTTGCCTAAAATATCCAGGATATTGTGCTCATCTATAAAAGCCATAAATTACAGGTTTCTTTCGATGTAACGAATGATGGTTTTGGCAATATCTTTTCCTGTTGCATGTTCGATGCCTTCCAATCCGGGAGAAGAATTAACCTCCAAAATAAGAGGTCCTCGTGCACTTTGGAGCATATCTACCCCGGCAACTCCCAGACCCATTGCTTTAGCAGCCTTAATGGCAGCGATCTCTTCCTCATCTGAGAGCTGTATTACCGATGCCGATCCTCCTCTGTGCAGGTTACTGCGAAACTCCCCTTCTTTGCCCTGTCGTTTCATGGCTCCTACCACATGGCCATCCACAACCAGTGCCCTGATATCTGCACCGCCCGCTTCTTTGATGAACTCCTGTACAATTACCCTGGCCTGCAACCCGTTGAAAGCTTCGATGACAGATTCTGCAGCGTTTTTAGTCTCTGCAAGAACAACTCCCAGTCCCTGGGTGCCCTCCAATAATTTAATGATAAGCGGGGCTCCTCCCACATGGTCTATCACTTCTCCTACATCCTTTGAATAATTGGTAAAAACTGTCTTTGGAAGACCCAAACGGGCACGCGATAATACCTGCAGGCTTCGTAATTTATCTCGACTTCTTACAAGAGCTTGGGATTCTGTAGTTGTAAATACTCCCATCATCTCGAACTGGCGAACCACCGCGGTTCCATAGAAAGTAACAGAAGCACCAATACGTGGAATCACCGCGTCTGCATCTTCCAGGTGTCGCCCCTTGTAATAAATACTGGGGTTTTTTTTCTCAATTATGAGGTCACATTTAAGCGGGTCGATGACTTCCACTTCATGATTCCGTTTTTTAGCAGCTTCCACCAGGCGCTGGGTGGAATATAAATTACTATTCCTGGATAATATTTTTATGTTCATTCTTCTTTCTGATTGTAAGACAGGTCGTAAAATTCGGTATCTACGATGTATTTTTTAGTGATGAATTTTCGTCCCAAAAGTACGGGAAATCTCATTTCCTGACGGGTGGTCAAAGAAAGAGAAATAATATGATTTTTTCCGAATAAAGTGATAGTGCTCTGTATCTGGTAACGTTTTTGCACGATCCCGTTGCTGCTCTTGACAAACACGACATCGTAATCTGGAAAACGGAATTCCTTGCCGTTGTACAGGGGATGTTCTTCATCCAGGAAGGTGCAGCAAAGGTGTCCCTTTTCCTCAACAATGTTGTCACAGTGTATGGACGAAGTATAGGCTCCCGTATCAATTTTTACTGAAATATTGTTAAGGTGCAGATCAGGAAAATCTGCCTTATCAAAACGTCCTATCGTTTTTTTCTTCATACCCTGCAAGGTACTAAAAGATGAATTCCTAGTTCTTAACAATATCTGAAAATAGTTATTTCAGAAAAGATCTGGTTATTACTAATTTACGTGCAATGAGTAACTCTACAAAGAAGAAATATCATTACCTGGTATTATCCTGAAGTAATTTTCCAGATGTTAGATTACCAAAATTTTAACACTTTGTGTGATGGGTGTTACCCGTTGCCGTTTTTTTATATTTTACCTTTGGAACAATGAATAACACTAATGTAGAACTACAATTAAAGACACTTCCAGAGAGCCCCGGAGTCTATCAGTATTTCGACAAGAACGGCAGGATCCTTTATGTGGGTAAGGCAAAGAACCTCAAGAGGCGGGTGACTTCCTATTTTACAAAGAACAATGACAGCCATCGCATTAGGGTGATGGTTAAAAAGATCCATGAAATAAGGCATATAGTTGTTTCTTCGGAAACAGATGCCCTGCTACTTGAGAATAATCTCATCAAGAAACACCAGCCTCGTTTCAACGTCATGTTGAAGGATGATAAGACCTACCCCTGGATCTGCATAAAAAATGAACGTTTTCCCCGGGTTTTTCCTACGCGTAAGCTGGTGAAGGATGGTAGCGAATATTATGGTCCCTATACCAGTTTTAAAACTGTAAATACATTGCTGGAGCTTATTAAAGGACTCTACCAGCTGCGTACCTGCAACTATGATCTTTCCGAAGAAAAAATAAGGAACGGGAAGTATAAAGTGTGTCTTGAGTACCACCTGGGAAACTGCCTGGGACCATGTGAGGCTTATGAAACTGAAGCCGAGTATCTTAAAAAAATAGACGCCATTCGACAAATTGTAAAGGGAAATTTTAAAGACTCCCTGCAGCAGTTTAAGCAGCAAATGAAAGAACATGCTGCGAATATGGAATTTGAGGAGGCGCAAAAAATAAAGGTCAAGATCGATGTTTTAGAAAATTACCAGGCAAAGTCAACCGTGGTGAATCCCAGGATCAACAATGTAGATGTGTTTTCCATTGTAAGTGATGAAGGCTATGGCTATGTTAACTTTTTACAGCTTTCACACGGTGCCATCATCAGGTCTCATACCATTGAGATGAAGAAAAAGTTAGGAGAAAGTGACGCGGAATTACTGGAGTTGGGAATAACAGAGATTCGGCAACGCTTTAACTCCAGAACCAAAGAAATATATGTGCCTTTTAAAGTGGAAGCCGGGGAGGAGATCAAGGTGACCGTGCCAAAATTGGGTGACAAGAAGAAGATCGTGGAACTTTCTACCCGAAATGCAAAATACTTCAGGCAGGAACGGTTCAAACAAATGAAGATCGTGGACCCAGACCGGCACGTGAACAGGATCATGGCGCAAATGAAGGAGGATCTCAGGCTGCAAAAAGAACCCAGGCACATTGAATGTTTTGATAATTCGAATATTCAGGGATCCAATCCTGTGGCAGCCTGTGTGGTTTTCAAAAATGGAAAACCCAGCAAGAAAGATTACCGAAAATTCAATATTAAAACTGTTGAGGGACCAGATGACTTTGCGTCTATGGAAGAGGTGGTTTTTAGAAGGTACAGGAGATTGTTGGAGGAAGACGAACCCTTACCCCAGTTAATCATAGTTGATGGAGGGAAGGGGCAGTTGTCCTCTGGCGTGAAGGCTTTGGAAACATTGGGATTGCGTGGTAAGATTGCTATAATAGGAATTGCGAAAAGGCTGGAAGAGATCTATTATCCCGGTGATTCCATACCCTTGTACCTGGATAAAAAATCTGAAACCCTTAAGATCATTCAGCACCTGAGGAATGAAGCTCACCGTTTTGGTATTACTTTTCACCGCAACAAGCGCAGCAGCACCGCATTGAACACAGAGCTGGAAAATATTCCGGGAATAGGCGAGAAAACCGTGGTAGAGCTGCTAAAGAATTTCCGGTCTTTAAAAAGGGTGAAAGAGGCTTCAGAAGAAAGCCTGGCGTCGGTGATCGGGAAAGCAAAGGCAGCCATCATCTATAAACACTATCACTCCAATCCATGAAAAACCTCCTGATTTTTTTGATGCTTCTCCTGTTTATGGGAGTCTCTGCCCAGGAAAAAGATCCCAAGGTGGGGCTTGTTTTGAGCGGTGGTGGCGCAAAAGGATTAGCACATATTGGAGCTCTTAAAATTATAGAAGAAGCAGGTGTAAGGATAGATTATATTGGAGGCACAAGTATGGGTGCTATAATCGGGGCGCTATATGCTTCGGGATATACTGCAGATCAACTGGACAGCATTTTTCATGAAACCAACTTCAATATATTGATCCAGGATGAACTGCCCCGGGCGGCTAAAACTTTTTATGAGAAAAAGGATGCTGAAAAATATGCCATCACCCTGCCTTTTGATGGGTTCAGGGTTTCTTTTCCTTCCGCTTTATCAAAAGGCCAAAATGTTTATAATCTCATGTCCAGACTAACGCTGCATGTGCCAAATAACCAGAATTTTAGCGAACTTTCCATTCCTTTCTTTGCCGTGGCTACAGATGTGGAAACGGGAGAAGAAATAATCCTTGACAGCGGAAACCTGCCTCAGGCCATCTCGGCAAGTGCTGCCATTCCCACCTTATTTAGTCCCGTATTAGTGGGAAACAGACTGCTAACAGATGGGGGTGTAGTTAACAACTATCCTGTGGAAGAATTGAGAAAAAGAGGTGCCGATTTCATTATTGGTGTAGATGTGCAGGATACGCTGGCGGTGCGAAAAGACCTGAACAGCGTTTTCGAAATTTTGACCCAAATAAGTAATTTCAGGACCATACATGATATGAGGGAGAAGATAAAGAAGACAGATGTCTATATAGCTCCAGATATTGGGTCCTTTAACGTAATGTCCTTTGACCAGGGTAACGAAATTATTGAAGTTGGAAAAAATGCGGCAGAAAAGAAACTGGAAGATCTTAAAGCGGTGGCTGCCCTGCAGGATGTGCATGAAAGATCTAAAACAAAATTACCTGCGGTTGATTCTCTGTTTATTGCAGATGTGCGTATTGAGGGGAACACTTCTTATCCAAGGGAATATGTGCTTGGTAAATTGAAGCTGAAGTATCCCGTTAAAGTCTCATATGATGACCTCAAACTTGGGCTCAATAACCTCTCAGCTACCCGAAACTTTAACCGAATCAATTACCAGCTCATACCTCTTGAAGGCAGCTATGTTCTTGTGCTGCAGCTTGATGAAAACCCAAATAAAATGTTGCTGCGGCTGGGATTGCATTATGATAATGTCTATAAAAGCGGAGCTTTGGTAAACCTTACCCGAAAAAGCCTTTTGGAGACTAATGATGTTACTTCTCTTGATGTGGTATTGGGAGATAACTTCCGGTATAATTTTCATTATTATCTGGATAAGGGTTTTTACTGGAGTTTAGGATTGAGGAGTCGATTTAATAGTTTTAGTAAAGACGTATCGTTTGACTTTGCCAGGGAAAATGCGGAAGTGGAAGGCAGCGGAATTAACCGCCTGGAAGTTGATTACCGGGATTATACCAATCAGGTATACGCCGAAACGCTGTTTAAACAGATGTTTTCAATTGGAGTAGGACTCGAACATAAATACCTGGATATAACTTCAGAAACCTTGGGTGCCACTCCAGATGGAGAGGTGCCGGGAGTTTTTGACAAAAGCAATTACTACAGCGGTTTTGGAAAGCTGAAGCTGGATAGCTATGATAATAAATATTTCCCCTCACGCGGGCTGTTTTTCGAAGGTGATTTCAACTGGTACCTCCATTCTTCAGATTTCCAGGATAATTTTTCGCCTTTTTCCATTGCCAGTGGTACCATGGGTTATGTGTTTTCACCTTTTCACAATTTTGGGGTGAGACTTTCTTCAGAAGCCGGATTTCGGATTGGAAGTTCCCGAAACAATATCTTTGATTTCTTTTTAGGAGGCTATGGGAACAATTTCATCAACAATTTCATTCCCTTTTTTGGGTATGATTTTATTGGGCTTTCGGGTGATAGTTTTACTAAAGGATTAATTGAACTGGATTATGAATTCCTGCAGAAGAATCATCTTATTTTCAGTGCCAATTACGCTAATGTGGAAAACGGACTTTTTGTGAACGGGAACTGGTTTAGCTCTCCAGATTATTCTGGGTATGCCTTAGGATATTCACTGGACACTTTCATTGGCCCAATTGAAGTCAAATATGCTATCTCGCCTGAGCTAAAAGAAAGCCAGTGGTACTTTAGCGTGGGCTTCTGGTTTTAGCCGTCCTTTAACTGATTTTCCGGTTATTTTTTCAGATATTTGCAGGTAATCATAAAAAACGGCAGTTAATTAAAGGATTGACTTCCGAAATCGTTTTCAATTTAAAAAATTCAGAAAAATGCCATTTTATCATAAACTCGGAAAAATTCCGCATAAAAGGCATACCGTTTTCAAAAAACCCGATGGCAGCCTTTATTACGAACAGCTATTTGGGACTATAGGTTTTGACGGGATGTCTACCAACATGTACCATGAGCAGCGTCCTACGCAGGTGAAGGAGATCAAAGGGAGCTATGATGCCCGGCCAAAAATAGCAGCAGAGCACAATATTCAGTCTTATCGCTTGAAAGGTTTTCAGATCAAACCGGAGCCCGATTATTTGAAGAGCCGAAAAACGGTGCTTACAAATTCTGATGTAGATATTGTACTGGCCTCTCCACAGGAAAGAACCCAGGATTACTTTTATAAGAATTCAGATTCAGATGAGTTGCTGTTCATTCACCAGGGAAGCGGAAAATTGCGTACTCACCTAGGAAACCTGGACTTCAAATATGGAGATTATCTCCTAATTCCAAGAGGAACGATCTATAAGATCGATTTTGACGAGGAGGTGAACAGGTTATTTATTGTAGAATCGAGACGACCAATTTATACCCCAAAGAGATACCGGAATTATTTTGGTCAGTTGCTGGAACATTCGCCCTTCTGCGAGAGGGATATTAGGCAACCTTATGAGCTGGAAACCAATGACGAGAACGGTGATTTTTTGATCAAAGTAAAGAAGCAGGGGCAGATCTTTGACATGGTCTATGCGTCACATCCTTTTGATGTAGTGGGCTATGATGGTTATAATTATCCCTATGCTTTTTCAATTCATGATTTTGAGCCAATTACAGGAAGAATTCATCAACCGCCGCCGGTTCACCAGACTTTTGAGACAGATGCTTTTGTAGTGTGTTCATTTGTGCCGAGAATGTACGACTATCACCCGGAAAGTATTCCTGCTCCTTATAATCACAGTAATATAGACAGTGATGAGGTGCTGTATTATGTGGACGGTGATTTCATGAGCCGAAATGATATTGAAAAAGGACATATTTCCCTGCACCCTGCGGGTATCCCTCACGGGCCGCATCCGGGGGCCGTGGAAAGAAGTATTGGGCAAACTGAAACTGAAGAGCTGGCAGTAATGGTGGATACCTTCAAACCTTTAAAGTTAACAGAAGACGCCATGGGAATTGCAGATGAAACCTATTACCAGTCCTGGTTGGAGCATTAATTTGCTAGATGCTTCCAAAAATTTTATGTTTGGGCACAATTATTTAGAAAATATAGAACGGTGAGATGCAGATAGATCCACCATTTAAATCATAAGAATTATGGCTAACGAGAACACAGCAGAAATAAAGAAGACGGTTCCACAGGCAGAAGATTTCCTGCCTATTTTAGGAACAGATTTCGTAGAACTTTATGTGGGGAATGCCAAACAGGCAGCCTTTTATTATCAACAGGCATGGGGCTTCCAACCGGTAGCATATTCCGGATTGGAAAGCGGAAGCAAAGACAGGGTGTCTTACGTGCTGCAGCAGGGAAAGATAAGGTTGGTGTTGACCTCTCCACTTGAACCGGGAGGTGAGATAAATGCCCATATTGATAAGCATGGGGATGGAGTAAAAGTTGTAGCGCTTTGGGTTGATGATGCCCGCAAAAGCTATGAAGAGACAACTAAACGTGGGGCAGAATCTTATATGGAGCCTAAAGAGATCAAAGATGAAAATGGTCATGTAGTATTATCGGGGATCCATACATATGGAGAAACTGTGCACGTTTTTGTAGAAAGAAAAAATTATTCTGGGCCATTCCTTCCCGGATACAAAGAGTACAAACCTCACTTTAAGACCGAGGAAGTTGGCTTGAAATACATTGACCACATGGTTGGAAATGTAGGGTGGAATGAAATGAACAAGTGGTGTGAATTCTATGCAAAGGTGATGGGCTTCGCGCAACTGGTATCTTTTGACGATAAAGATATTTCTACTGAATATACTGCTCTTATGAGTAAGGTGATGAGTAATGGAAACGGTAGGATAAAATTCCCGATCAATGAACCGGCCGAGGGTAAGAAGAAGTCTCAAATAGAAGAGTACATTGATTTTTACAATGGAGCAGGAGTGCAACATATAGCGGTCGCGACAGACAATATTATTGAAACCGTAACAAATCTACGGGACAGGGGGGTTGAATTCTTATATGTTCCAGAAACTTATTACGATGATGTTCTTGACCGGGTAGGGCAAATTGATGAAGATCTTGAGCCACTTAAAGAATTAGGGGTGTTGATCGACCGGGATGATGAAGGATATCTATTGCAGATATTTACCAAACCTGTATTGGACAGACCCACCATGTTTTTTGAGATCATTCAGCGAAAAGGAGCTCAATCCTTTGGGAAAGGGAATTTCAAAGCTCTTTTTGAAGCTATAGAGAGGGAGCAGACTTTGAGAGGAACATTATAAAATCCTCAAAATAATGATATGTAATCAACAAAATACTTAAAATCATTTCACTTTGAAGTGGGTATAGTTAAAGTTAAAATTCCTGTTGGGAAATAGGGTAAAAAGAAAGACTTTTGCACCGCAATTTTGGAGTGGTTACCAGAATTGGGAAAAAAATAATTTTTTTCATAATTTAAGTTTTAGTTGGTTAATAAGATTAAAAACCCCGTCATGTATTTGACGGGGTTTTTTTGATTTAATACCTTTGGAATAGAAATTGTAATTGTAATCTCCCAAGTAAAAAAATAGTCCATGAAAAGAATTATTGCAATTGTAATTTCATTCATTGCCTTAAATACAACTGCTCAGAGTCACCAGGCGTATGATGGAGGGGAGTGGTTTAAATTCAGGATCCATTATGGGATGTTCAATGCCAGTTATGCGACTCTTGAGGTAAAGGAAACCACCTTTAAGAACAAACCCGTTTTTCATGTGATAGGAAAGGGGAAATCTACCGGCCTGCTACATCTTTTTTTTAAGGTAGATGATAATTATGAATCCTTCATAAATAAAGAGAATGGAGCCCCTTTAAGATTCATACGGCAAATTGATGAGGGAGGTCATACCAGGGATATCCAAATAGATTTTGACCACAACTCCAAAACTGCCTACGTTTTTAATCGTAAACATAACACCCGTGACACTTTTCCTATTCAAGAAAATGTTCACGATATGTTATCTTCCTTCTATTATCTAAGAAACAATCTGGACGTAGATAATTTGGCTCCAGGGGAAATGATGACCCTCAATTTGTTTTTTGGTGATGAGAGCCACGATTTTAAGTTAAAGTTTCTTGGAAGGGAGGTCGTAAAAACAAAATTGGGTAATATTGCAGCGCTGAAATTTAAGCCTTATGTGCTGGCAGGCAGAGTGTTCAAGGAGAAAGAAAGCCTTACTATATGGGTGAGTGACGATAAAAACAGAATACCTGTAAAAATTAAAGCCGATTTAGCTGTGGGGTCTCTTGATGCGGATATTGATGCTTTTAAAGGACTAAAACACCCGCTTAAGATTATAATGAAATAAATATGGAGGAAATAACACCTGAGATTGCTGATAAAGTTCGGCAACTGGAGGAAAAGTTTAAAAATTCCGGACAGGACCTGGGCTCTTATTTAGATGGCTTATTGTATGACCGTTACCTTACCTACTGGGATTATATTAGCCTGGATACCTTGCTTAGTCTTCAGAATACCAGGACGCATTTCCCCGATGAAAAGATATTCATTGGATATCATCAAATCACAGAACTCTACTTCAAGCTCATCATTCATGAGCAGGAACAAATAGTACAGGCCAAAAATATTTCTATTGCTTTTTTTACTGAAAAAGTGAACAGGATGGTGCGATATTTCAGGATCCTTACCAGTTCCTTTGATGTGATGATCAAAGGAATGGAGCGGGAGCAGTTCCTGAAGTTTAGAATGGCGCTGCTGCCCGCAAGTGGTTTCCAGTCAGGACAGTTCAGGATGATTGAGATCTTTTCCACTCCGCTTAAAAATCTGGTTCATACAGAAGTTCGTGAAGAGATGAGCGCAGAGGCTTCGATTGAAGAGTTGTACGAAAATATCTACTGGAAAAGAGGGGCTACAGATCTGGCTTCGGGAGAAAAAACGCTTACTTTAAAACAATTCGAGGAAGAATATAATCCGCGGTTCCTGGCGCTGGCTAACCGGGTGAAAAATAAAACGCTGTATGAAAAATACCAGCAGCTTTCTTCCGAAGAAAAAAACAATAAAAATTTAGTTGAAGCGTTGCGTACTTTAGACGTAACGGTCAATGTTAACTGGCTGCTCATGCACATTGGGGCTGCTCATCGCTATTTAATGAGCAAGAAAGGTGCAGTGGCAGCTACGGGAGGCACGAACTGGAAGGATTTCCTTCCGCCGAGTTTCCAACGTATTTCCTTTTTCCCTGAGCTAT
>CAZVKA010000020.1:0-27537 GCA_964627595.1 uncultured Flavobacteriaceae bacterium
TCCAAACCAATTTCTGTTCCGAAATGCGTTCCATGGCCAATCTTAACCTTCCTTCCTCTAATTGATGCTCGAATGTTTCTCTAAACGCCTGCTGAAACAATAAATTGTCTGATTCATAATCCCTGAAAACGCTGAAAAGCAGTTGCGAATTCGACTGCAAATGCTTGGTCTTGATCATCTTGTTCGGAAATCCCGTGAAGACCATTCCGGCGATTACTGCAATGTCACGGAATTTCCTCCGGGCCATTTCAGTGGCATTCAAACTCTTCTGAAGGTCGCCCATCAGATATTCCGCAGAAAAAAGGTCGTTGTCGAAAACCTGCTGCATGTCGATTTGCTGATCGGAAAGGAGCTCGAATCCGTAGTCATTAAAGGCGAGCGAAAAAGTAATTGGTGACAGCAGACTTATCCTGTAGGCCAGCAAACTGGCCATGGCTTCGTGAACAAATCGACCTTCAAAAGGATAAAAAATAGCGTGATATCCTTCGCGGGTCTTGAAGGTTTCGATCAGGAATTCATCCTTTCCCGGGATAATGGACTCCTTCTTTTGTCGTTCAAAAATATGGGAAAGTGCTTTTAATTCAACCGACTTATGGGACCTCCCTGCCGCCACAAACATCTCTTCCCGAAGCAGCTCACTCATTTGTGCAGAAAAGCTCATGCGACCTCCTGCCCAGCTGGGGAAGCGGGAATTCTTCACTTTCGACTTCTTTACGATCACCTGCATGTTTTTGATTTGGTACAGCTCCAGGTTCTTTCCGGCGAAAGTAAAGACATCGCCGGGATTGAGTTTTGAGATGAACCACTCTTCAATGGTACCAATGTAGCCGCCGCCAAGATATTTCACCGCCAGCACCGCGTCGCTTACAATGGTTCCTATTTGTAATCGGTGCCGCACGGCAACTGTCCTGTTGTTCACCTTAAAGAGGCCGTTTTCCTCGATCTCTACCTTTTTGTATTCATCATAAGCCTGCAGCGTTTGACTTCCCTGAGTGATGAAATTCAGGATCCATTCCCACTGTTCTTCCGAAAGGGCCTGATAGCAGAAAGTGGATTTCACTTCAGGGTAAATTTCTTTAGGAAAGAATCCCTTAGAAACCGCCAGGGTGGTAAGATACTGCACCAGCACATCAAATGACTGAAGGTAAGGGATCCGATCTTCCACAACCGTATTCTTAACCGCCTTTTGAAGAGCCGAAGCTTCGATCAGCTCCATGGCGTGGGTAGGCAGAAAATAGATGACACTCTCTTCGCCGGGACGGTGGCCGCTTCGTCCCGCCCGCTGCAGAAATCTGGCAACTCCTTTAGGACCACCTATCTGGATGATGGTTTCCACCGGCGCGAAATCCACTCCGAGATCCAGACTGGAAGTAGCCACAACGGCCTTTAGCTGTTCATCCCGTATTGCCTGTTCGACCCACAGCCTTGTCTCTTTATTGATACTTCCATGGTGCATCGCGAGCTCCCCGGCAAATTCTGGGTACTTCTGAAGTATCCGCTGAAACCAGATCTCGCATTGGGAACGGGTGTTGGTAAATAGCAAAGTGGTTTTGCTATTTCTGATGATCGGGATCACCTCGTCCAACAGGTGCATTCCTAAATGGCCCCGCCACGGAAAGGTTTCCATCTTCTCGGGAATGATAGATTTAACTGTGATCTTCTTCTTAATATCCGCCCTGATCAAAACAGAATTCTTAAAAGCATCCGATCCCGGTCCCAACAGCACCTCCCGCGCCTCCTGAAGATTTCCAATTGTGGCAGAGATCCCCCAGATCTTCATTTTGGGAGCCACAGTTTTGAGTCGGGAAAGTGCCAGCTCGATCTGCACTCCGCGTTTCGTCCCCAACAGTTCGTGCCATTCGTCAATAACAATGGCGTTGAGATCTTTAAAAGTTTTAGCATAATCCTTTGAAGACAACAACAGTTGCAGACTCTCGGGTGTGGTGATAAGAAGATCAGGCATTTGTTTTTTTTGGGCGGCACGTAATTTCTGGGAAGTGTCTCCCGTCCTTATCCCTACTGTGAGTCCGCTGCCGATGTCCTGTGCAAACCTATTCGCTGCCTGCTCAATCTCCACCGACAGCGCCCGTAGCGGCGTGATCCAGATGGCTTTTAGTCCGGGTTTGTGTTTGGTCTTATAACCCGGATTCTGCCTAATGTAGTCCAACACAATAGGAATCCAAAGTGCGTAGGTTTTTCCGCTTCCGGTGGGGGCGTTGAGAAGTCCGTTCTTTCCTTGTAAAAATGCGTTCCAGGTTTGTTTCTGGAATGGAAAAGGCTTCCAGACCCGTTCTTTAAACCAGTTTTCTGCTATTTTTAAAAGTTCGTTTCTATTCATATTTCCTGCTCGGACCCTTTCGACACCGCCTCCCGGCGGAGACCGGGTGGTCTATTTCGGGATCAACTGCTTCAATTCTTCTATTGTATTTGCTTCCTCAATTTTTTTATCCTGCCTCCATCTTAAAATTCGGGGAAAGCGGGTGGCGACTCCGCTTTTGTGGCGGGTGGATTCGGCTATGCCTTCGAAGGCTATTTCGAAGACGAGTTCCGGTTTTACGGAGCGAACGGGGCCAAAGCGCTCCAGGGTATTCCTTTTGATCCATGCATCTACCTGGCGAAATTCAGCATCTGTGAGTCCGGAATAAGCTTTGGCAAAGGTCACCAGCTCACCATCCTGCCACAGGGCAAAGGTATAGTCTGTAAAAAGATTGGAGCGGCGACCGTGGCCGCGCATGGCGTAAGTGAGCACCGCATCTACCGTTAACGGCTCCACTTTCCATTTCCACCAGTCTCCTTTTTTCCTGCCCACCAGGTATGGAGAATCCCATCGTTTCAGCATCAAGCCTTCACTTCTTACCTCCCTGGCCCGTTCCCTTTCGGCCGCAGCTTCTTCCCAGAGATCAAAAGAAATGGTATGAGAAAGATGCAGTGGCAGCTTGTCTTGCTTCACCTTTGTATGTAATTTTTCCAGAATTTTCCTTCTCTCAATATATGCCTGTTGCCGCATATCTTCGCCCTGCCATTCTAAAATGTCATAAGCTTTTAGGATCACCGGAGTCTTTTTAAGAAGCGCTTTTGAAACTGTTTTTCGGCCGATTCGCGTTTGCAGATCCTTAAAAGTGCCTATCTCCCCTTCGGGAAATGGCAGGATCTCGCCGTCCATGACCGTACCGTTGGGGATGACATTCAGAAAAGCTGCAAATTCAGGGTATTTCTCGGTAACCAGTTCTTCCCCCCGGCTCCAAACAAAGATCTCATCGTTACGTATCACTACCTGAGACCTTATTCCGTCCCATTTATGCTCTGCGCTCCAATCAGAAGGATCACCAAGATCTTCGGGTGCACCTTCAATGGCATAGGCGAGGTAAAACGGGTATGGTTTGGAAAGAAAATCTTCTTCATTCTCCTCTAAAATGAGCTTTTGGAAAGTAATTTTCTGAGGATCCCAATCGCCCATCAATTTGTAAGCCAACACATCTTCATCAATGTCTGTAGCTTTAGAAAGGGCGCGGGTCATTAACTTCTGACTAACCCCTATTCTGAAGCTCCCAGTGATCAACTTAGTGAAAACGAAACGCTCATAGTAATTAAGTTCCAGCCAGTTTTCGTGCAGGTATTCTTTCTTTTCCGATTCAGTTGTGGCTTTAAGGTCAATGATCTCCTCCAGGAATTGGGAAAGGCTTTTTTCACTGGTTGTTTCGGAAGGCGGAATGACCAGGGCGATTGTTTCTGCAAGATCCCCCACGATATGGTAGGATTCTTCAAACAACCACAGCGGAATATTCGCCAGTTCGGCTGCAAATGTTCGCAGCAAAGTGGTATTCACCGGCCGCGGCGGACGACGGTGTGAGAGAATAGCGATAGCCCACACCTTGTCCCTGTCCGGCACCCGCTGAAAATAGGCCGTCAATGCCGCCACCTTCACCGTGGTTTTGTTTGTGCTGTCCAATTCTTTTATGAGTGCTGCGAATTCTTCCACGTTAGTTAATTAGTTATTGGTGATTAGTGATTGGTTAATTGGAAAATATTGAATATTGTTTATTGTTTATTGTTTTCCTGACCACTAATCACCGACCACTGACCACTTTATCATTAATCATTCTCTTCATCCTTGTCATCCGACTTCAAGTTCATCTCTGCCAGCTCTCCTTCGTACTGGGTTTCGGCAGTGCGGGCGTCATAGCCTTGTTCATTGAGGAAGCGGCAGAAGATCTCTGAATATCCGTGGGTACAAATTACCCTTTCACAACCCGTGGCGTTTATGGATGATAACAGACCCTGCCAGTCGCAGTGATCTGACAGTACAAATCCACGGTCAACGGCCCTGCGACGGCGAGCGCCTCGAAAGGCCATCCAGCCGCTGGCCATGCCGGTTTCGAAAGGCACCATTTTTCTTATCCAGGTACTGCCGTGGGCGCTGGGTGGCGCCAGCACCATACCTCCCCTGATCTCTTCCTTTTTTATCTCGCGGGTGATCCTGATGGTTTGAGGAAGTTCAGCAAATGGCCGCACTACTTCGGTCATATTCTCAATAGCGCCATGGGTGAAGATCCTGCCAATTGAAGGATCTAAAAACTTCAGAAGCCGCTGCGCTTTTCCCAGGGAATAGCCGAACAGGATTGAAGTTTTACCTTCAGATTGATTCCTTTGCCACCAGCTGTTGATGTCATTCATCACCTGCTCCTGCGGCAGCCACTTAAATGCCGGAAGCCCAAAAGTACATTCAGTTATAAAAGCATCACATTTCACAGGTTCAAAAGGTACGGCCAGGCCGTCATCCTCGGTCTTATAGTCCCCGCTAAAAACCCACACCTCTCCTTTATATTCCACCCTCACCTGGGAAGAACCAATGATATGACCGGCAGGATGCAGCGAAAATTTCACATTATTGATGCTGAAAGTTTCGCCGTAGTCCCTTCCGGAAACCTCAATTTCTCCCAACCGATGCTTTATGATAGGGACGTTGGTGTGATGGGTGATGTACTGCTTATGGCCCCAGCGGGAATGGTCGGCATGCCCATGGGTTATTATGGCTTTTTGAACAGGCTTCCATGGATCGAGGTAGACATCGGCCTGCTCACAGTAAATGCCTTTGTCATTGAAAACAAGCAGGGGTATATTATTTCTTCGTACCGGCATATTTTCAAGTTAGGATTTTTCTTGCAGGGCGGCTGAAGCATTAGGAAAATATTAAAATTCTTCTTTAGCGGGTTAGCGATTGCAGCGGATAGCTCCCCAAGGTTTTTTACAAAAACCGGGGAACTATAAGCGGAAAGCCTGCCTGCGGTAGGCAGGCGCGGCCCCGACTTTTTGAAGGGGAAACCCACAAATAATAATAAAAAGTAAAAGCAGAATCTTTATCTTTGAGTAAAACCTTAGCATATGTCATTTTCAGATCTATTTGGAACAGGGGAACACATGAGGAATTTGGGCCATTTTGCGGCTATTGTAAACCTGGCTGCTGTGGACGGGGAAATAAATGAAAAAGAAGAAATCCAATTGCGAAAGTTTGCAAATAAACTCGATATTCATGAAGAGGAATACAATAAAGTACTAAAAAACCCTACCGCCTTTCCCATTCATCCCCACAACAGCGTGCGGGGTAGACTGGAGCGACTACACGACCTTTTCAAAATAATTTATTCAGATAAGTATATTGATCAGGAGGAAGAGGAGCTTTTGAAAAAATATGCCATTGGCCTCGGATTTTCACCCAAGGTTTCTGAAGGGATCATCAAAAGGTCTATCCAGATCTTCAGTGGACAGATCAGTTTTGATGATTATGTGTACTTGCTTAACAAGGACGAATAATCTTTAAATATCTACTGAAAAAGGACCTTTTTGAGGTCCTTTTTTATGATTATCTGTATTTCGACATGAATTCCTCAGCCTTTTCCACCATTTTTTTGCTACCACAGAAGAAAGGTACGCGCTGATGAAGCTTCTTTGGTTCTATATCCAGGATGCGGGTAAAACCGTCGCTCGCTTTCCCGCCCGCCTGTTCGGCGATATATGCCATAGGGTTACATTCATATAGCAATCGCAACTTACCATTGGGCGCCTTTGAACTTGTAGGATAAAAGTAAATTCCGCCTTTGATCATATTTCGGTGGAAGTCTGATACCAAAGAACCTATGTATCGCGAAGTATACGGCCTGTCATCTTTTTCCTCCTGACAATATTTAATATAGTCTTTCACTCCCTGCGGAAAATGCACATAATTACCTTCATTTACCGAGTAAATATGGCCTTCTTCAGGATATTTCATGTCTGGATGGGAAAGGTACCAGGAACCCAGGGCAGGGTTCAAGGTAAAACCGTTCACTCCATAACCTGTGGTATACACCAGCATGGTAGAGGTGCCGTAGACGATATAACCTGCCGCCACCTGCTTGTTACCGGGTTGTAAAAAATCTTCTATTTGAACGGGAGTTCCTACTGGAGTAACCCTGCGGTAAATGGAAAAAATAGTACCTACAGAAACGTTGACGTCAATATTAGAACTGCCATCCAGAGGATCCATTAGGACCACATATTTATTGGCGTGGTCGTTCTTGCTACCGGCGATGGTGATGAAATCCTCCATTTCTTCGGAAGCGATTCCACAGACGATCTCGCGATTAGTAAGAGTCTGGATGAATTTCTCATTGGCGTACACATCCAGTTTTTGTTGATCTTCCCCCTGCACATTGGTTTCTCCGGCAGCCCCGGTAATGTCAACCAGTCCGGCTTTATTTACCTCGTGATTCACCACTTTTGCAGCCAAACGAATAGAATTGATAAGTCTTGAAAGTTCTCCTGAAGAATAGGCGAATTCAGATTGATTTTCAATGATGAACTCTCCTAAAGTTTGGTGTTTCTGGACCATTTTACTACACTTGATTTTGATACTGAACAAAACTAACCCAAATTAATTTAAGCAACTATAACGATTTCGTAAATTTTATCTAAAAATCAATGGCTACTTTTGTCGTTTAAACTAGGTCTATGGAAACTGTTATTAGAAAAGGAAAGAAAGAAGATATGCCGGCCGTTCTTGAACTCATCAAGGAGCTGGCGGCATTTGAAAAGGAACCCGATGCGGTTATCACTACATTAGAAACCCTTGAGAAAGAAGGCTTCGGTGAGAACCCTCTTTTTCACGTTTTTGTAGCCGAAGTTACCGGGAAGATCGAAGGTATGGCTTTGGTATATTATCGATTCTCAACCTGGAAAGGCCGCACCCTTCACCTGGAAGACCTCATTGTGAGGGAAGAGAAAAGAGGCACTGGCCTGGGAAATGCTCTTTATAAAAAGGTCATTGAATTTGCCAAAGAGCAAGGCTTGAAGAGAGTTGAATGGGTGGTTCTTGATTGGAACCAGCACGCAATAGATTTTTATGAGCGCAGCGGTGCCAGCATTTTGAAAGACTGGTATACCGTGCAAATGGATGAAGACGGAATCACAAAATATGTAGAAACATACCAATGAAAGTATTCAAATTTGGAGGCGCGTCTGTAAAGAATGCTGAAGGTGTAAGAAATGTCTTAAACGTACTCGATGCTAATGGTCGCAACAATAAGGTGATCGTCATTTCGGCAATGGGTAAAACCACTAATGCTCTTGAGGAGGTCGTCGAGGCTTACCTGAATACTGGAAAATACAAGGAGACCCTGCAACCAATAAAAGAATTCCACCTCGGGCTGCTGGAGGAACTTTTCGAAAATAAACCGGCACCGATTTTCGGAAAAGCAAAGGCTTTTTTCGAGGAACTGGAGAATTTCCTGCAGCACAATCGTTCGCGGCAATACGATTTCGTCTACGATCAGGTGGTGATCTACGGGGAACTTTTATCAACTACAATAGTTAGTGAATTTCTTACTGCTGAAGGTTATAAGAATGACTGGCTGGACGCCCGAAACTGTATAAAAACCGATAGCACCTACCGCGATGCCCAGGTGCAATGGGATGAAACCCAGACCAGGATCAAGGAAAACGTAAGGGAGAAAAATCTTACCATCACCCAGGGCTTTATAGGATCTGACAGCAATAATTTCTTCACCACTCTGGGAAGAGAGGGAAGTGATTATACCGCTGGTATCTTTGCCTACTGTCTTAATGCAGAAAGTGTGACCATTTGGAAGGATGTACCGGGAGTTCTGAATGCAGATCCCAGAGTGTTTGAAAAACCCAGACTACTGGAACAGATCTCCTATGAGGAAGCTATAGAACTGGCTTTTTACGGGGCTTCGGTCATTCACCCAAAGACCTTGCAACCTTTACAACGAAAGGAAATACCCTTATATGTAAGGTCGTTCTTAAATCCTCAAAAAGAGGGTACGGCTGTAAAAAAGGGAAGTCAGATCCTCCCAAGAATCCCCTGTTTCATTGTAAAGAAAAACCAGGTTCTTATTTCTCTTTCAGCGCTTGATTTTTCCTTTATCATGGAAGAGAACATCAGTTATATCTTTAGTTTATTTCATAAATACCAGATCAAAGTTGATCTCATTCAGAATTCTGCCATTAGTTTTTCTGTTTGCGTTGATAATAAATTTAATAACTTAGAAAAGTTAATCAACCAGCTAAAGGCAACTTTTAGGGTCACCTACAACACCGGAGTTTCTTTATATACCATACGGCATTTTGATAATGCCGCCATAGAAGAGCTTGAAAAAGACAAAAAAATACTTCTGAAACAGACCACCAGGGAAACTGTTCAGATCATAGCGACTCCTTAACCGCCTTTGTGCATAAAAAATTTAAACAATGGGAATTGTAAGCGCCAAAGAAGTTGCCAAAGTCATGAATCTCGATAAATTCGGATTTTTAGGCACCTCCATGGGGTGGGTGGTTTTGCAAACGACAAGACTTTCAGTCATTAATAAAGAATACGAGAAACGAAAAGAACTGCCGGCAACGGCATTCGTAGATTCTATCCTAAAGGCATTCGAAATTGATTTTGAGATCCCTGAAGAGGATCTTAAAAGGATTCCTAAAACCGGACCTTTTATCACCATTTCCAACCATCCGTTGGGAGGTATAGACGGCATGATCCTTATGAAGCTTTTGCTTTCAAAAAGGGAAGATTATAAAGTGATCGCTAATTTTCTGCTGGAGAGGATCAAGCCGTTACAACCATATATTATGCCGGTAAACCCTTTCGAAGAACACAAAGAAGCCCAGTCAAGTATGAAAGGGATCAAAGAGGCTATTCTGCACCTTAGGGAAGGTCATGGCCTGGGAATCTTTCCGGCAGGAGAAGTATCAACCTACCGGGATCAGCGCATGATCGTTGACCGACCCTGGGATCCTGCTGCCATGAAACTGATTCAAAAGGCGAAAGTGCCGGTGATCCCAATTTATTTTCACGCCAAGAACAGTACTTTTTTCTATAGGTTGGCTTCCCTAAGCGATGTGTTACGTACCGCTAAATTGCCTAGCGAGATGTTATCGCAGAAAAAGCGAAAGATCAAGGTTCGTATCGGCAACGCCATTAATCCGCACGACATAGAAGAGATTCCGACCACCGAAGCATTGACCGCTTTCCTGAGAAGAAAAACGTATATGCTGGCTAATGCCTTCGAGAAAAAGCCATTTTTCAAGGGGATCCCCAAAAATATAAAACTGCCCAAACCTCCTAAAAAAATAGTGGATGCCACCTGCGACAATCTCATGCTTGAAGAGGTGGAAACCTGCAGGAAGCTTGATAAGCGGCTTTTGGAGAGTAAGAATTACGAGGTCTTTTTGGCAAAAAAAGAGATTATTCCTAATATTCTTAAAGAAATAGGCCGCCTTCGAGAGATCACTTTTCGGGCGATCGGGGAAGGCACCAATATGTCCACTGACCTCGACAAATTTGATGACTATTACTACCACATGTTTTTGTGGGACAACGAAGCCCACAAAATTGCCGGAGCCTACCGCATGGGGATGGGATCTGAGATCTATGATCAATATGGCATTAATGGTTTCTACCTGCAGGATCTGTTCAGGTTTGAGCCAGAGCTACATAAAATGATGAGCGAATCCATTGAAATGGGCCGAGCATTTATTTGCAAGGATTACCAGCAGCGACCCATGCCCTTATTCTTACTTTGGAAAGGGATCGTTCACTGTACGCTTCGTTTTCCGGAGCATAAATACCTGATAGGAGGAGTAAGCATCAGTAACAAATTCTCCAATTTCTCCAAGTCGCTTATGATCGAGTTCATGCGGTCTCACTATTACGATCCTTATGTAGCCCAATATGTAAGGCCAAAAAAGGAGTTCAAAGTTAAACTGAAGGACGGGGACAAGGATTTCGTTTTTGATGAAACACAGGCAGACCTCAACAAATTCGACAAGATCATTGATGAGGTGGAACCCGGAAGCCTTCGGTTGCCTGTACTTATCAAAAAATACATTAAGCAGAATGCCAAAGTGGTGGCATTTAATGTGGATCCCTTATTCAATGATGCCGTGGACGGGTTAATGTATATTAGGATCGCCGATTTACCCGAAAGCACCGTCAAACCCGTGATGGAAGAATTCCAGCAGGAGCTGGAGAAAAAGGTGACCGAAATGAGAAAAAAAGAAGGAACTGAATAAAAAAATCTCCGTTCAGATCGCTTCAGACTCAAAAGGTTAAACAACCTTTTTCCCCTGACCTATTTTTTCAGAGTTGCGAGAGCGTTTTGTGATTAGTATATTACTTTCTGAAAAAGAAATGACACATGGAAAAAATACTGATAGTAGGTGCTACCGGTAGCACCGGAAAGAGAATTATAGAGATCCTGAACAACAGCCAGAGTTTCGAACCAGTGGCTATGATTCGAAAGGAAGAGCAAAAAGTCATTTTTGATGACATGGAAGTGGAATCTGTCCTTGCCGATCTTGAGCAGGATGATTTTTCCGCAGCCTTAAAAGGAGTCAAAAAGGTGATCTTCACAGCCGGTTCGGGTAGCAAGACAGGCCCCGATAAAACCACCGAAGTTGATGAGAAAGGTGCGATAAAACTGATTGATGCCGCCAAAAAAGCTAAGGTCAAAAAGTTTATCATGCTGAGCGCGATGGATGCTGATGAGCCTTCCAAGCACAAGGAACTGGAGCATTATCTCGAGGCGAAAGCCAAAGCAGATGAACACCTAAGAAGCAGCGGGCTGAATTATACCATTATTCGTCCCGGAAGGTTGACCGATGACATGGGGCTGGGAAGAGTCAAACTGGCGACCAAACTCGGAGAAAAAGGAGAGATTGCCAGGGATGATGTGGCTTTCTTACTCATCATGTCTTTAGCCGATCCTTTAGTAAATAATATGACTTTTGAAGCCATTGAAGGAGAAGAGCCCATCAAAAATGCCATGATTGAACTCAGCCGCGGTTAACATGAAGCCACTTCGCAAAGAAATTACTCCCGGTACAAAGGTGAGCATTGTTCAAAAGCAGGACCAGCGTTCCGGGAAATTGACAGAAGGAACAGTTGCCAATATCCTTACCAAATCCCCCTCACACCCGCACGGGATAAAAGTAAGGCTGGAAACCGGAGAAGTCGGCAGAGTGCAGAAGCTGATATAAAGTTTTCTGCTGTCTTTCATTAAAACCTCCGGATCCTTTGGGAGTTAATGACGGTCAAAGCCATGGCGATAAAAATTCCGAAGACAATGTTCTCAAAGCTCACTCCGGCGTCTATTAACAACCCTACAACCAGGGGCCCTAAGGCGGTGCTGATTACCATGAACATGGTAAAAACACTTCTAATGGCTCCCATTCTTTCTGTTCCGTAGATCTCTGCGATCAGGGAGGTTTTCACGGTACCAGACATCCCTACAGTGATACCCATCATTACCAGAAAAATAAGCGCGCCGATGATGCTATCCATAAAGGCCAGGGGCAAAAGTCCCAGCATTATTGGAATTAAAAAATACCTGAACATTTTCTTTGCCGTAAACCGGTCGACCCAAATTCCGCCAAATAGGGAAAAAAGAAAACGGGTAATGGCATAAACAGTGAAAAAAGAAGCGTACAGCTGGGCTGACCAACCCTGGCTTTCGACAAAGACATACTGGTAAAAAACAATTGCTGTTACCGAGAAGCTCAGGATAAAACTTGCCGGCACCATTACTCCAAACCTGGATTCAAATACCACCTTTTTGTAATCCTTCAACAGGGACCAGAAAGAAGACTTCGCGTTCACGGAAAGCTGCTTATCAAAAATATCAAGATTCGTGAATTTCAACCGCAACAGGTAAAGCAGCAGAAAAACTCCGCTGGCAACAGCGGCCACCCTCCAGTCAAACCAGGCAATGATCATTGCGATGGCGAGGGGAAAAACTGCTTCTCCTACAGAAAATCCGAGGGAGGAGAAACTAAGGGCCTTTCCGCGATCCTTTATGAACTGCTTTGACATGATCGTCATGCTGATATGGGTAAGCAAACCCTGGCCTGTGAGCCTAAGACCTGTAATAGCGATGATAAGGAAAAGGATATGTTGAGAGAATCCCAGCAGGATGCTGGAGAGGGCAAGTCCAATAACCGTGAAAGCCGTTACTTTCTTTGCCGGTTTATGATCAACCGTATGCCCTACCGAGAGCATGATAAGGGAAGCAGTTACGGTACACCCGGCATAGATGGTTCCAAAAGCACCTTCTGAAATCTGGAATGATTTGAGAATTTCGGGCACATATAAAGAAATAAGAAAGGTCTGTCCAAATCCTGAAAGAAAGGTAAGCACCCACCCAAAACTCACTGTTCTGAAATTACCTTTGAGAAAATAGAAAAAATCCTTCAAACCTGCTTTTTTATTTAAGACTGCAAAGGTAGCAGGCTTTTCCAGGAAAGAAAGATGTTGAGATGAGTATTCAGTCTAGGGGTGTAAAATTCCTTTCTACTGGTGCCCCCCTTCACTGTTTTGGAGGATTCTATCACTACCCTTTTCCGAAGGCATCTATGATCTTATGAGCAATAGTATCGGCCAGTTTAATATGACTCTCAAAGGTCCATCCTGCCACATGGGGACTAAGCAGCACATTTTCCATTACCAGCAATTCCTGCAGTGCCTTGGGGACCTCTCCTTCAGTAAAAAGGTGTTCAAAAGAAGATTTTTCATATTCCAAAACATCCAGGGCGGCTCCCAAAATTTTCTTTTCATAAAGGGCGGCGACGAGATCTGCAGTCACCACACTTTTGCCCCTGGCGGTATTTATGAACCAGAAAGGTTTGGAAAAATCATTAATGAACTCCTTATTGATCATTTGATTGGTTAAAGGTGTCCAGGGGGTATGAAGGCTTACCACATCTGCCCTCTTCTGCAAATCTTGCAGGGAAACCTGTTTAGCATTTTCGTCTTCCTGGTTTGGCAGTATATCATGAAAGATCACCTCAACATCAAATCCTTTAAGCTTTTTGGCAAAAGCTTTCCCCATATTTCCGTAGCCGATAATGCCAACCGTTTTCCCATCAAGTTCCACTCCCCTGTTAGCTTCCCTATACCAAAAGCCATCCCTCACCTGCCGGTCTGCATTGTTGAGATTATTGAAAAGGGATAAGAGCATCCCCAGCGCGTGTTCTCCCACAGCATTGCGGTTGCCTTCGGGAGCCGAGAAAAGGACTATGCCTTTCTCGCGGGCGTATTCTACATCAATGCTTTCCAGACCTGCGCCTACGCGTGCGACGAATTTTAGGTTGGGAGCAGCATCCATGAATTCCTTAGTGATCTTGAAGCGGCTTCTTATTATAATGCCATCATACAGATGATGATTTTCAAGGATCTCTTCAGGAGTCTGATCATAAGCTTCAATATTCTCGTGTCCGGCTGCGGCAAGCTGTGCTATAAGGGTAGGATGATTACTGTCTGCGTGAAGAATGATCATAAAAAATCAGATTTTGGGATAATCGGTTTGAGTAAGAGAATCTTTCACATCTCCAGTATGCCGGGTACTGAGCTTTTCGAAGAGCATAATATGGACCTCTTCCCCGTCTTTGGTCATGGGGCAGTGCTTCACACCTTTGGGAACGATGATCATCTCCCCTTCTTTTACAATTTCGGTCTTGTTTTCAAACTGCAGGTAGAGCGTTCCTTTTAAGACCTGGAACAACTCATCTTCATTCTCGTGTTGATGCCACACAAACTCCCCTTTCACTTTCGCCACCAACACCTGCATGTCGTTGACCACCCCTATTTGGTGGGGGTGCCAGTGCTGGCTAAACCGGGTAAGTTTTTCCTTTGGATCAATAGCTTTCATAAATCGCTTTTTGGAAACCTCTTTTCAATGTAAACTAAATTACTAAATCAAATTCGGGGCAGGGATTGCAGCGGCATCTTTTTTGCCCTTGTGGGCAAAAAAATACAGCGGAAAGCCCGGTGCGCAGCAGCCCCCTTAAAAATTAAAACCCAAGGATCATTTTGGCTATGGTAAAGTAAATAAGGATCCCGAAAATGTCATTACTGGTAGTAATAAATGGACCTGTAGCCATGGCGGGATCTATTCCGAATTTGTCCAGGATGATAGGAACAAAGGTTCCAATGAGTGAGGCGATCACGATCACCGAAATAAGGGAAATCCCGACAGTTAGCCCAAACCAGAAATTAAACCCTAACAGAAAAATACCTCCCACAATAAGTAGTAATGCCAGTGCTGCCCCATTCAAAAGGCTGAGCAGAATTTCCTTGATAAGTCTGTTCAGCAAAGAACCGCTTAGGCTTTGATTGGCCAGACCCTGCAAAACGATAGCTGAAGATTGCACTCCAACATTCCCAGCCATCGCGGCAATTAGCGGCACAAAAAAGAACAGAGCGGCGTGTTCCTGCATAGCCGCATCAAAGGTGCCGAGTACAGTGACCGACACAAAACCTCCCAGTAATGCCAGGATGAGCCATGGCAATCTCGCGCGGGTAAGCCGCAGGATAGAGTCATCTGCTTCTACATCTTCAGAAATACCCGCTGCCATCTGGTAATCTTTTTCGGCTTCATCCCGAATGAAATCTACAATATCATCAATGGTAACCCTTCCCACGAGTCGGCCCATCTCATCCACCACGGGAATAGCTTCAAGGTCGTATTTCTGCATTATTCTGGCGACCTCATCGCCCTTGGTGTGCACATTTACATAATCCACCTTGGGGATATACACATCGCTAATATTCGCTTTGCTGGGAGCAGTAAGCAGGTCTTTTAACGAAAGACGTCCTTTTAGTTTACCTCGGTCATCTACTACATATATAGAATGTACCCGGGTCACATTTTCGGCCTGGGCGCGCATCTCGGTCATACACCCGGTAACACTCCAGTTTTCGTTCACTTTCACCAGCTCCTTCGCCATCAAACCACCGGCAGAGTTCTCATCATAACGCAGCAGTTCCACAATATGCTCTGCGTGCTCTTCATCAATGATCTCCCCAATTACCTCCTGCTTTCTTTCTTCGGAAAGTTCAGCGATAATATCGGCAGCATCATCGGTATCCATGTTCTCGAGCTCCTCGGCGATCTCTTTAGCCGAAAGGTTGTCGAGAATACGCTCCCGCACATCTTCCTCCAGCTCCATAAGGGCTTCGGAAGTCTTGGTACTGTCAAGAAGTTTGATGATATAGGTAGCCTGGTCAAGCTCCAGCTCATCTATGATCTCGGCAATATCGGCATGGTGTACCTCCTCCAGCTGCAGCAACAGTTCCTCATCCTTATGCTCTTCAATAAGGTGCTGAATGTTTTCAATATACTCTTCGTTTATCTCAAACTGCATGCGGTTCGATTTTTTGGGTCAGTTCAATGAAGCGGGCAGTGCTCAGCTGCTCCGGGCGCAGCCCAAAGATACTATCTTCTTTGATATCATCAGGCAGATCGAAGATTTTCAAACTATTCCTCAAGGTTTTTCTGCGCTGCTGAAAGGCCGTTTTCACCACTCTGAAAAAAAGTTTTTCATTACAGGGCAGGGAAAAACCCTCTTTTCGGGTTAACCGAAGAACTCCGCTGTCCACCTTTGGCGGCGGATTGAAAACAGAAGGGGGTACTGTGAAGAGATAGTCTGCTTTATAAAATGCCTGTACCAGCACCGAGAGTATTCCGTAGGTCTTACTGCCTTCTTTCTCACAAATTCGCTGAGCCACCTCTTTCTGGAACATGCCCGAAAATTCGGGAATGAACTCTCGCAACTCCAGCATCTTGAAAACGATCTGTGACGAAATATTGTATGGAAAATTCCCAATGATGGCGAATTGGTCTTTTCCAAAGACCTCAGATATATCATACTTTAAAAAGTCCTTTTCATGGATCTTTCCTTTCAGCGCCGGGTAATGCTCCTGCAGGTAGGCCACACTTTCGGTGTCGATCTCAATAACATGGACATCAGTTTCTTTTTTTAGCAGGTACTTGGTCAATACGCCCATGCCGGGACCTATTTCCAGTACATGATCATAGCCGGTATAGGTGAGGGTATCGGCGATCTTTGCAGCTACATTTTCATCTTTTAAGAAATGTTGTCCCAGGTGCTTTTTTGCCCTTACCTCTCCTTCTATTGCTTCATGTGATGTCCGCTGTCCCCTGGACGGACCTTTTCTACCGTAGTTTTTTTTCATGTACCGGGATTTTTCGACCTTTTACAGGTCTTAATGGAATTATTGCTCGCTGATCACTTCCAGCTCTGTCCTAAAGGCCACAAACTTACCTTCAAAAGAGGCGCTTTTCGCCCTCATCTGGGGTGCATCCTCTTCATAATACTTCTTCAGCTCTTCCTTGCTGCGCGCTGTGTACTGGACCGAATAAGTGATCCCACCCATTTCCTCGTTCACCAGGACTTTGGTCATCAGCGCTTTGACAAATTTCCCGGTATTGAGCATTTCGGGAATATGCTGGGTTTTCATCCATTCCACCCACTCATCGTGAACGTCCTCCTGGATGTTTATGGTCACATTGTAGATATACATTGCTAACAGTTTTATTGAAATGAGAGGAGATCACTCAAGTTCATCTCCTCTTAGTTTTCGGAATTTTTTCCGGGCGTCCACAAAGTAAATACTATCGGCGTAATTAAATATAATTTTTTCATAAAACTCCTTGGCTTTTTCCGGTTGTTCCAGCTCCCTGGCATACAGTTCGGCCAGATGGTAATGTGCGTTATCGGCCAAAACTCCACGGGAGTAGTGTTGTAAAAGTCTTAAGTAATTGGCTTCAGCTTTATTGTACTCCCCTGTCTCCTCAAAGAGCATGGCCTGTTTAAGCAAAGCATCATCTTCGATCTTCTCGCCCTTGTGATATACCAGGATTGAATCTAGCACAGTAATGGCCTCCTCCCCTTTTTCCTGGAACGCCAGCAGGTCAGCCCGGGCAAACAGTTTTAAAGCGGTTTGGCTAGAGTCTTCCATGGAGTTTTCACTAATAAGAAGGCTCAACTCCATGGCGTCATTGGCGATCAACTGAGAGGTAGCCGATTTTAATACATCCAACTGGATATTTGCCCACTTGAAATCTCCTTTATAATAACTGGTCTTGGCCACCTTAAAACGCGCCATTTGCGCAACCACGTCATTTTGCACCAGGTTTTGAACCTGGGTGTAAAAGATCAATGCCTGATTAAATTTTTCACTCAGAACGAGAATATCGGCCAGTGCCAATTTTACAGCTGCTTCTTCGGTTTTCTTGAGATCCTTTTTGAGTACTTCCCGAAGGCTCTCCTCTGCCTCTTCCTCCTTTTTCATATCAAAGGCCAGAAAATTAGCATAGTCTATCTGCAAGGAAAGGGTATTCAATCCTTTCCCATAAATTTCCAGTAGGTTTGTATATTCAGATTCGATCTCAGAAAATTTTTCTGAAGGGAAGGTCTGTCCCAGGATGTTCAGCCTTAACTGGTGAGCCTGAATTTTTATCTCCTGTTGGGGCGCCTCTTCTATGATGAATTCCAACACCTCAAGGGCAGTTTCTGGCTGGTTTTCTTCATTCGCCAGCATGGTCAATCTCATAATAGGCCCCAGCCCATGTTGTGACCTGCGATAGATCGCTTTCTCCTGTAAAAAGGCTTTTTTGAATTCTTTTTGTTGAACAAATAACCAGCTCAGCATTTCATTGAACAGGATGTTCTGGTCTTCCTGCAGTTTTTTGAGCAGCAGTTTTCTAAAGATGATGTTAGCCTCATTGTGTGGGTCCTCTGTGATGAATTGCCCGTAAATACGGCTTACTCCGGGAAGGAGATTTGGATTTTTCCCCAGCACATCAATATAGTTACTGAACATTTTTTCGATCTCCCCCTGTTCCCCATATAAGCGCGCGAGTTGGATGCTGTACTCAGCATCGGAGTTCATTTTCATGCCCAACTCATAGGCAGCCACGGCATTGTCCAGTAAACTGTATTTTTCAAAGGCACGGGCGATGGAAAAGGCAAAATTGGGGCGGGATTCTATCGCTCTCAGTGCCTCCTGATAAAAATCTTCTGCTTGTTGCTGTTTCTTCTGGAGCTCGTAATTATGCCCCAGTTCCACCAGGTAATGCGGGGCATTTGCCGTATTATTTATTTTATGCTGAAGTAATTTTTCGGCTTCTTCATACCTCTCGAGCTGCTGATAAGTAGCGATGAGTCCAAAGAAGTGGGTCGAATTTCCCGGTTCCTCCTCCAGGAGCTTCTCATAAATGTTCAGCGCCTTTTCAAATTCGCCTTTATCAAAATAATTTTTCGCCAGTTGTTCGGATTGTGAAAATCCGGAAGCAGCGAAAAAAAACATTAATGTAAGGGCGTAAATGAATCGCATCCAAAAGTTTTTAATAAAGATAAGAAAACGCAGATTTAGAATCCTGTAAGTGAGGAAATTATTCAGCAGGAAAATGTTCTAAAAACAAAAAACCTCACAGGTTTTAAAAACCAGTGAGGTTTGAATTCTATTTTTTGCTAACACAGTTTAGTTGATCATATCAAAACCTGTGTAAGGGATCAAGACTTCAGGCACCTTAATACCTTCGGGAGTCTGGTAATTCTCAAGGATGCCGGCGAGGACTCGTGGCAATGCAAGAGAACTTCCGTTAAGGGTGTGGGCAAGCTGTTTTTTGCCGTCGGCGGTTTTGTATCTCAGCTTAAGCCTGTTTGCCTGGAATGTCTCGAAATTGGAGCAGGAACTTATTTCCAGCCAGCGATCCTGGGCGGTAGAGAATACTTCAAAATCGTACGTAAGCGCAGAGGTGAATCCAAGGTCTCCGCCACATAGTCGAAGAATGCGGTATGGCAGTTTCAACTCCCGCAGAATGTCTTTCACCTGCTCTACCATTTCATCTAAGGCTTCATAAGAATCTTCAGGCTTTTCAATTCGTACGATCTCTACTTTATCAAACTGGTGCAAACGATTCAAGCCTCGAACATGTGCCCCGTAGGATCCCGCCTCTCTTCTAAAACAAGGAGTATAACCCGTACAGGCAATAGGAAGATCACTCTCAGACAGCATCTCATCCCTGAACATATTGGTCACAGGCACTTCGGCAGTAGGAATAAGGTAAAGGTTATCTTCAGTAACGTGGTACATCTGTCCTTCCTTGTCGGGTAACTGTCCCGTCCCGTAACCTGAAGCGTCATTTACCAAAAGTGGCATCTGGTACTCGGTATAGCCGGCCGCGACGTTCTTATCCAAAAAGTAGGAAATAAGCGCCCGTTGCAGACGAGCTCCCTTTCCTTTATAAACTGGAAAACCGGCGCCGGTGATCTTGTTTCCCAGCTCAAAGTCTATGATATCATATTTCTTCGCCAGCTCCCAGTGTGGCAGGGCTCCTTCAGCTAACTGCGGCACCTCTCCTTCTTTAAAGATCTCTTCATTATCTTCTTCTGAAGCTCCCGCAGGCACAATATCATTGGGAATATTTGGAATATTGTACAGGTGTTTGTTCAAAGCAGCCGTTGTTTCTGCCAGCTTTTCTGCAAGAGTCTTTGAAGTTTCCTTTAATTCGGAAGTCTTCTGCTTCAGGAGATTCGCTTTTTGATGTTCTCCATTTTTGAACATCAAGCCAATTTCTTTGGAAAGTTTGTTGGATTCAGCTAAAGTCTCATCCAGTTCAGCCTGCGTGGAGCGACGAGTTTCGTCAAGATCCAGCACTTCGGAAAAGAGCTGTTCGGCATCAAAATTTCTCTTTTTCAAGGCTTCGATATACGCCTCTTTCTTCGCCCGAATATTGGCTACCTGTAACATAATTTTCTGATTTTTGAAAGTTTACTGAAATGAACTCTTCAGCTAAAGGAGCAAAAATAACAAAAGCCCGAAAACATTAGTCTATCGGGGAGGGTAAAATCCAGCTGTGGTGTCTAAAATGATCCCACTCCTCCTCTGCCAGGTTTACTGAAGGATCTATAAAGGGCTCGTACGGTCTTCCGTTCACGCTCAACACACTCTCCACGTAGATCTCTACCTCTTCCCCTTTTTTGGCATACTCCTCTTTTAGACGCTGCGAGAACTGCCAGATCATGTCGGGCTTTGTAGGCATGGCCCGAAGTTGTTTGGAAGACAAATATTCTTTTTGGTTTACGATGATGGTATCCTTCTGGTTGGCCTTATCCACTACTTTATATTTAATGATGCCGCTTTTGGATCGCAGCATCATGCGCCAGCTTAATCTGTGGCCTTCTTCGGTCCAGAGTACGTCATCCTGAATGAACCAATGCCTAACCGGAAGCAGCAATTGCACCACAAACCAGAGGCTTAAAAAGAGTAGCAAAGGCTTCCGGTAAACAGGGATTTTCACCTCCTTAGCCGAATAATGCGGTTTCTTCCAAAGGAAAAGCCGGTTGATCCTTTCCGAAGAAAAAAAGAAAAGGGTAAAAGCCAGCGCCAGGTACGGGAAGATCCCAATGTGGAACACAAAGCTGTTGAAAAGGTGAAAAAATATGGCTGCCAAAAAGGCGAAAATGCGGGTCCTTTTCCAGAGCAGCAGTGGGATAATTAGCAAATCGAAGAGGAATCCGAAATATGCAATGCCATATTGCACCCATTTTTGCTGGAGAAGATCTCCTACCAGCCAGTAATCCTGGCGGGGGGCCATTAACACTTCAATGAAGGTACCATTAAACCAATCGGGATATAACTTTGCAATTGCCGCGTAGGTATAGACGATCCATAGTTGTCCTACGATCAACAGCCAGACCCATCTAGGCATGCTCATCCGTTTTTTCTCCGGTCTTCTCCACACGTCAATAGACGCATACCGATGTGCAGGTAAAAGCACCATCACAAAACACAGCAACATCAACAGGTAATAATGGTTGTTGTAGGAGGATTTTTGCATGAGATACACTCCTGCCCATAATATGGCGTACCCAAATACGCTCCAGCGGTATTTGAACCCAAGCATGACAAATATTCCCAGCACCCCCAGAACTGAATAGTACCAGATCATTCCATTGCCCGGGAGCGGCTGGAGAAACTCGAATCCTATGAAGTTAAAAGTAAAATCAGGCTCCATCAGGGTTTTTCGCACCCATCCGGTAAAAATGGCCCCAAAGGCTTCAATTGCCAGCAGTGCCCCAAAAATAATCCTGAAAACGACCAGGGCAGAATTGTCAATTCGGGTAAACAGCCATTTATTTAGCATATTTATCTTTAATGAACTGCCTGCTGAAGGCTTCATCTTGCCTCATGGCACTTTTGAGATTTCCTATGGAGTCGAATTTCTCCTCATCCCTAATGCGGGTCAAGAGTTCAATAGTAAGGTACTTTCCGTAGAGATCCCTGTCCAGGTCAAAAAAATGGGTTTCAATGGTCTTTTCTGTACCACCCACAGTAGGGTTGATCCCAATGTTCATCATCCCGAAAACTTCCTCACCCTCTATCTCAGAACGCACCACGTATACCCCGTTTCTGGGAATCAGTTTATATTCTTCTTTGATCTCGAGATTCGCAGTGGGAAACTCAAATTCCTTTCCCAGGCCTTTACCTTTTACCACAGTGCCTGTGAGGGAAAAGGGATAACTGAGGTAGCGGTTGGCTTTTTCGACCTCTCCCGCCTGCAAAGCTTTCCTGATCTTGGTAGAACTCACCGCCACTTCCTCTATGTCCTGCTTGGAGATCTCTTCCACCTCAAAGTCATACTCGCGGCCAAATTCCCGCAGAGCGTCAATATCTGCGGTACGATTACGGCCAAACCTGTGATCATAACCAATGATCACTTTTTTTGCGCGGAGCCGGTGCACAAGGATATCGCGCACAAATTCGCGGGCCGTGAGTCGGGAAAACTGCTGGGTAAATGGGTGCACTATTAAATGGTCTACCCCGCTCTTAGCCAGGATCTGCTTTCGCTCCTCAATTGTGTTAATGAGCTTAATTCCCGCATCTTTTTGCAGCACCATCCTGGGATGGGGAAAAAAAGTAAGTATAGCCGACTCAAGGTTACCTGCCTTTGCAGAATTCACAAGTCTTTCCAGTATTTTTTGGTGTCCCACATGCACGCCGTCAAACGTCCCAATGGTCACTACCGTATGATGATCACTGTGAAAAGTGTGGGCTCCTTTGTGTTCTTTCAAAGTAAAAGCTATTTTCCGTTAAAGGTATTCATTGTATTATTAATTCCCGCGGTGCCAAAAGATTTTATCACCTCTACTGACTTATCCAGACGCTCGGGGAGTTTTTTCTCTTCCTCTTCATCCCATTCTCCCAGCACGTAATCCACCTGCCGACCTTTGGAAAATTCGTCGCTGATCCCAAAACGGAATCGGTTGTATTTGGTAGTACCTAGTTGAGTTTGAATATCTCTCAAGCCGTTATGACCTCCATCACTGCCTTTGGTTTTAACGCGAAGAGTTCCAAAGGGAAGATTCAGATCATCTGTGATGACCAGTAAATTCTCTAGCGGCACTTTTTCCTTCTGCAGCCAGTAATTGACTGCCTTCCCACTCAGGTTCATATAAGTAGAAGGTTTGAGCAAAATAAAAGTGCGCCCCTTGAATTTATAAGTAGCGACATCTCCAAGCTTTTGAGTCTCAAAAGAGATTTCTTCCTTTTGAGCCAGGTGATCCAGTATTTTAAAACCAATATTATGACGGGTATGATGGTATTTTGGGCCAATGTTTCCCAGCCCAACAATTAGAAACTTTTTCATAGGGGGAATTTCTTCTTTTTTCTGCCTGCCGAGTAATCTTCCGAAGAAAGAAAGCATAGTTTCATTTTTGTAAAAATAAAAAAGCATCCCGAAACCGGGATGCTTTTATGAGTGAAAAACGTTTTTAACCTATTCGTTTTCGTTAACTTCTGTAGCCGGTACTTCGTCTGCAGCTGTTTCTTCTTCCTCATCCTCATCCTCGTCAAGAGCGACAACGTTACGGGAAGTTCTAACCTGGCAAACCACTGTGTTATCTGGGTGCATAATTTTAAAGTCGTCACTTTTCAAGGCAGTAACATATAATTTGTTACCAATCTTAAGCGGAGTAATATCGGCTTCGATGAAATCTGGAAGATTTCCTGGAAGACCTTTTACTCGCATACGACGAAGGTTGAAACGCAACACCCCACCATTTTTAACCCCACGGGCAACACCTGTTGTATGTACAGGGATCTCCATTGAGATCTCTTTGTCTTCGAAGATCTGGTAGAAATCGATGTGCAAAATTGCATCGGTTACCGGGTGGAATTGGATATCCTGAAGAACAGCATCAAACTTTTCTCCTCCTTTTAATTCAATAACTACAGTGTGAACATCTGGTGTGTACACTAAGTCTTTGAAGGCAATTTCATCTGCTGCAAAGTGTAATGGCTGATCTCCCCCGTATAATACGCAAGGAACCTGTCCAGCATTACGTAAGGCTTTTGTAGCTTTCTTGCCTACGCTTTCTCTTTTAGATCCGTTGATCGTAATTGATTTCATTGTAAAAAATTTTAGGCTGCAAAAGTAATTCTTTTTTCTGAGCAATTAAAAGCTTCGCAACGAATAATTTAAAAAAACGAAATCAGAAAAAAGAGCAGCGAAAAAACTATTTTTAGAAGCCGTTTTATTTTCCTGATCTCTCACTTCTGAAATCTGATTTCTATTTAAATGATAAATTTAGAACTAATAGACCTGTTATTGTGAACACGAGTCATTACATCAGCAAAAAGTTCGGCACAACTCACCACCCTTATCTTTTTGCTTTCCTTTTTCATAGGAATAGAGTCGGTCACTATAAGTTCCAGGAGTTTAGAACTCTCTATGCGCTCATAAGCTTCTCCCGAAAGAACAGGATGTGTACAAACTGCCCTGACACTTTTCGCGCCTCTCTCCATCATCACATCGGCGGCTTTGGTAAGGGTACCGGCAGTATCTACCATATCGTCCACCAATACCACGTTTTTCCCCTCTACATTACCAATAAGTTCCATATGTGAAATTACATTGGCTTTTGCTCTTTGCTTATAACATATCACCACATCACTCTCCATGGCTTTGGAATAAGCATACGCTCTTTTTGACCCCCCCATGTCGGGTGAAGCAATGGTAAGGTTTTCGAGGTTAAGACTTCTAAGATATGGAAGGAAGATTGTAGAGGCGAACAAATGATCTACAGGTTTCTCAAAGAATCCCTGGATCTGGTCAGCATGAAGATCCATCGTGATGATTCTTGTTGCCCCGGCCGTCTCTAGCATCTTAGCGATCATTTTCGCTGCTATAGGAACTCGCGGCTTGTCTTTCCTGTCCTGCCTGGCCCAGCCGTAATAAGGGATCACCGCAGTGATGTGCCTCGCTGAAGCTCTTTTGGCCGCATCGAGCATAAGCAACAGTTCCATAAGGTGGTCAGATCCCGGGTGAGTAGATCCAATAATGAAAACTCTGGATCCTCTTACCGACTCTTCAAAAGACGGTTGAAATTCCCCGTCACTATAGGTGGAGGTGATCACATTCCCCAGCTTGCTGCCGTAGGATTCTGCTATTTTTTCGGCCAGCTCCCGACTTTGATTACAGGAAAAGATTTTTACTGCTGTAGTTACTTCAGGCATGTTGTGTTGTTTTAGAAAGGTTGTTGTTTGCGCTGCAAATTTAGAAATTAATTTGGTCTACACGCTTTAAGGCTCACAGCTTTCTGTCTTGAAACCGATGAACATCCAAAAAGCTTATTATTTGGTAAAGAAAATTCAATTAATACTATTTGTAAAAACCAAAAAATTCATACTTTTGCCGTCCACTTGCTCGAGTGGCGGAACTGGTAGACGCGCTGGATTCAAAATCCAGTTTCTTCGGAAGTGCGGGTTCGATTCCCGCCTCGAGTACTTTTAAGACCTCAAATTAAATCAAAACCCCGTAAATCTCAGCATTTACGGGGTTTTTCTTTTTAGTTAGATTCATATAATTCCACTTGAAATCAACTGAAAAGGGATCAATTCGGACGCACTTGAAAATTCTATTTAGGTGCGCCCGAATTACATGTAACCCCTTGTTAAATAAGGTTTTGCCAGTTTGAATACTCAATTAAATCATCTACATTTATTATGATAAAAAGAGAATAAGATGCAAGATCTACTATCAGTACTCTTTTATGTAAGAAAGAGTAAGAGCATAAATGCTACTCACGCCACAGTATATCTCAGAATAACTTATGATGGGAAAAGAGCGGAAATAAGTACGATGCGAAAGGTTCCTTTGGCAAAATGGAATGCAAAAGCTAACAAGATGGAAGGTACTTCTGTCGCAGCAAAACAAATTAATCGCCATCTGGACATTGTGAAAAACAAAATCTATCTCATCCACCAAAGATTATTAGATGACAAAGCCGAAGTGTCGGCTATTAATATTAAGAATGAATACTTAGGTATTAATGAAGTTCGGAAATTCATTCTAGACATGTTTGAAGAACATAATACAGGAATGGAAAAATTGATAGGAAAGGATTATTCTTTTCGCACCCTTCAAAGATACAGGACAACAAAAAAACATTTAGCGGCCTTTATATACTCCTCTTATAAATTAAATGATTTTCCAATCAAGGACATTGATACTAAATTTATTAATGCCTTTGTCTACTACTTAAAAACAACCCTGAATCTAACACACAATTCAGCTCTTAAATATCTGGCATACTTTAAAAAAATTGTGAGAGTAGCATTCACTAATGGATGGGTGGAAAAAGATCCTTTTTACAATTTCAAGCTCAAGATTCAGCAAATAGACAGGGAATTCCTGAACAAGGACGAAATTATCAAAATAATGGAAAAGGATTTTTTTATTCCAAGGATACAACATGTTCGCGATGTTTTCCTTTTTTCCTGTTACACTGGTTTGGCCTATTCAGATGTTGAAAAATTGACGAAAGATGACATTGTGAAAGGGATAGATGGTAATCTATGGATCAAAATTAAAAGAACAAAAACGAAATCTCTTTCCAGTATACCCTTATTGCCTATATCACAAAAGCTGGTAGAAAAGTATGCGGAGGTTAATAGTTCAAAAGGAAAACTCTTTCCTGTGTATTCTAATCAACGAATGAATAGTTATTTAAAAGAAATAGCTGATAGCTGTGGCATCAAAAAGAACCTAACATTCCACATTGCCAGACATACTTTTGCAACCACTGTAACCCTCACCAATGGTGTTCCAATTGAGTCGGTTAGTAAAATGTTAGGACACAAATCGTTGAAAACCACGCAACATTATGCAAAGATTTTGGATGAAAAATTAAGCGAGGACATGAATCTTCTTAAACAGAGGTTAATGTCCCAATAATCTCAGCATTATTCAGTGGAAGGAAGTTATCATTTTTTCATTCAAAATGATTTTCTAGTAAATTTTTCATAAAAATGCATTCCGAAAAATCCTAAAGTTCTCTTGGCTTTAGGAGACTGTTTACCTCTCAACGTTCTTTGTCATGACAAATAATTCAGCATGGCCAGAAGTAAATACATCCGTGTAGGAACACAATATTTCAAACTAGTACAAGCTCCCAGCATTTCGGGTCATGTACATGAATCTCTGGTGTCTTGGAATATTGAAACCATTCGCCAGGATCACGGGAAAACTTATATAGCAGGAATTCCAAAATTCGATGGCTTTACCTGTATTCCTGACCACCTGAATTTCAAATCCTCCTATCACAATTTTTATAACACCTATGCCCCACTCAGTCATGGGTTAGAAGAAGGAGATTGCAGTATTTCTTTAAGTTTTGTGAAACACATCTTCGGAGCTCATTACGAACTTGGTCTGGATTACCTGAAATTACTATTTGTAAAACCAACCCAGATTCTTCCCATTCTGTGCCTGGTTTCCAGGGAACGTTCCACCGGAAAAAGTACTTTTCTGAAATGGCTGAAGCTGATCTTCGAGAACAACCTGACTTATCTTACCAACGACAGCTTTACCAGCCAATTTAATTCGGACTGGGCCAATAAGCTCCTGATCTGTATTGATGAAGTCTTATTCAACAAAGAAGAGCTGACAGAAAGGATCAAATACCTAAGCACTACCAATATCAATAAACTGGAAGCTAAAGGAAAGGATAAACGGGAGGTGGAGTTCTTCGGGAAATTTATCCTTTGCAGTAACAATGAAGAAAATTTCATCAAGATCGACCACCATGAAACCCGCTTCTGGGTGCTCCAGGTGCCATCTTTAAAAAAAGAAAAGACCCAGTTTCTTGAGGCATTGGCTGCTGAAGTACCGGCTTTCC